>JBEKXG010000065.1:0-12874 GCA_049512295.1 Syntrophobacteraceae bacterium | reverse complement strand
GAAAATCAACATTGTGGATACCCCGGGGCATGCGGATTTCGGTGGTGAAGTGGAGCGCACCCTCAATATGGTTGAGGGAGTTCTGCTCCTCGTCGATGCTACGGAAGGCCCGCTTCCTCAAACCCGCTTCGTCCTCGGAAAGGCGCTTGCGCTGGGGCTGCCTCCCATCCTGGTCATCAATAAGATCGACCGGCCGGACAGACGGATAGATGAAGTCCTCGATGAAGTTTACGATCTGTTTATAGACCTTGGCGCCACGGAGGAGCAGCTCAATTTTCCAGTTCTCTACACGAATGCGAGGGCGGGAGTGGCTCTTACCGACCCGGCCGGGCAGGGGCAGGACCTGGTTGCGCTTTTCGAGACAGTCCTTTCAGCCATTCCCGCTCCATCCTACGACCCGGACGCGCCGCTTCAGTTCCTGGTTACCAATTTGAACCATAGCGATTATGTAGGAAGACTCGCCATCGGCAAAATTGTAAACGGCGAGTTGCGGCCTGGCCGGGAAGTGATGCTCCTCAAGGCGGACGGCACATCTCGAAAAGCTTCTCTGAGCGCTGTATATACCTATGAAGGGCTCAACCGGGTGGGGCGAGAAATCGCCGGAGCAGGCGATATCGCCGCTGTAGCGGGTTTGGATGATATTTTCATAGGGGACACACTCGGAGACCCGGCAGACCCCCGCCCTCTACCGGCTATAACGGTTGAGGAACCGACGATCTCGATGGTCTTTTCCGTGAATTCCTCCCCCCTTGCGGGAAAAGACGGCAGGTACCTGACTTCTCGACATATAAAGGAGCGCCTGGACAAAGAGCTCCTCTATAATGTGAGCCTGCGGGTCGAGCAGGCGGAGAATCGCGAAGCTTACAGGGTAAGCGCAAGGGGGGAGCTGCAACTTGCCGTGCTGGTGGAAACGATGCGCAGAGAGGGCTTTGAGCTGTCGCTGTCAAGGCCGAAGGTCATCACCCGCGATATCGACGGACAACTTTGCGAACCCATTGAGCTTGCCGTCATAGATATTCCGGAGAAGTTCATCGGAATAGTCACGGAAATGCTGAGCGCCCGGCGCGGCCGGATGACCAGGATGGTCAACAATGGCTTTGGACGCGTTCGGCTGGACTTCGAGATCTCTTCCCGTGGGCTGATCGGCTTTCGGAGCCAGTTTCTGACCGAGACTCGAGGCACGGGGATCATTAATACGCTGCTCCTCGGATACAGGCCACACACCGGAGACATAGCCGACCGCCCGAATGGGGTGCTGGTCTCAGATCGCGAGGGGAAAGCGGTTACCTTTGCAATACATCACCTTCAGCCGCGCGGGACAATTTTTGTGAATCCGGGAGACCCTGTGTACACGGGAATGATAGTAGGGGAGAACTCGCGCGCTGAGGACATCCGGGTCAATATTACAAAAGAAAAGAAGCTCACCAACATCAGGGCCGCCGGTTCCGATGAAGCCCTGCGGCTCATTCCGCCGCGTCAGTTCAGTCTCGAACAGGCGATGGAATATATCACCGAGGATGAACTGGTGGAAGTGACCCCGACCTCCGTGCGTCTTCGAAAAATGAAGAACAGGTAGCGGCTGCGTCCCCAAAAATCGGGACGCCCGGCGCTATTTGAAATGTGAGATTGGCTCTATGCCCCTCCCTTTTGAAAGCTCATAAAAAAGATTACCATGCTCTCCACGAGCTGGGCCATAAAATCGTAGTCCAGTTTTTCCATGCTGTCGGACGGAAGGTGATAGTGCCGGTTCCGGAAAAAAGCGGTATCCGTTACCATTACCGCTTTGAATCCTTCGTTCCAGAAGGAGGCGTGATCGCTCAGCCGGACGGCGGGAAGTATCCATCCGTTCAAAGGAACGCAGAGCGCCTGGACTGGGAGGTGTGGATTTGCGGCGAAACTCCGGCTTATGTCCCGCAACAATTTTCTCGACCGGCAGTTTCCAACCACGCTGATAAAGTTTCCTTCTTCCGGATAACCTCTCATCCTGAGCAGGATGGGGTACTTCTGGCAACCCCGTTCGAGGCACCGGCATCCGACCATTTCAAGACAGATCATTCCATCGAGCGCTTCTCCCCGCGCCTTCATAGCTTTCGCATGGACCCGGCTCCCCATGCAGCTTGTCCCATAGGAGGGATACTCCTCCAGGGCAAAAGAAACAAACTTGACCGAAACGGGGATATCCACCTCTTTGCGGATTTTATGCAATTGCCTGGCTAATTCGAGCTGAACCGCCACGGCGCTTGCGTTGTCGTCCGCGCCCACCGTGCCGAGGATGCAGTCATAATGAGCGCCGACCAGAAAGCGTTTGGCCGGCGCGCCCAAACATTTTGAGAGCGCGACAACGTTACGCGCGGTAAAATCCCTGCAGGGATAATCTTCCAGTTGAACGGGCAGTCCGCATTCGGCATACGCCGATTCGATATATTCAGCGGTTTTGGCAAGCTTGCCGGCAGAGAACATGCTCCTCTCGCCGATCGTCACGGTGAGCATGGTCAGATGGTCGATCAATCGACGGGCGGTTTCGCTCAGGTCAATAATGGGCATCGGTTTAACAGATGTCGGATAGCGGATTCCGGCATCCGCGAGGCGCTGCTATCAGTCTTTTACCTTGCTGCCTTTGATGTTGCTCAAATGCGCGCTGCCCGCATTTTTTGCCTGCGCATCTCCTGGCGCTTCAGCCGGTGCTGCTGCCGTTCATCATGCCGGAGCCTCTTGTGGAGGAGTTCCCCGGGCGCAGCACGGGTTCCCCTCGACTTCTGAAAGCCCGGCCTTCCCTGAGGCCGCTTTGGCTGCACCTTTAAAGAGCGCTGAACAAACTGAACCTCCGAACGCGGCCTGTGCACCATGCTCTCGGGAACTATCCTGCCTGTAATCCTAAGTGTCTGAACACGCTGCCCGGCCTGTGGGCCCCGGATCGGCCGCCCTCGCCCGATCCGGGCGGCATTTTGCCGGACGGTCCCCGCAGAAATGGCGCGCCTCACCTTTGGCGCAATCATCCGGTTGCGGTTTATCCTCTCCACCACTTGCTGGTGGGGTTTTGCGGCCAGGTGGGCCAAGCTCATATTGTAGACGTAGCGGTCACGTATCGAGTTGTAATTGGGGATCACCCTGTCGCTGATAACCGGCGCCGCCCTGTAGTTCCTGATAATGGTGGCCCGGCTGATATTGGCGACCCTGACGCCGGTGTAGCTGTTCACGCTGTAGAGGCTGCCCCTCGGAACGACAACGGCATAGTCGGCGTAGGTCAGCCGGCCGACGCCGATTCCACCTCCCTTTTTTCTCACACCGGCAGATCGGCTCGCACGCCCCCAATAGTTATTGGAGTAGTAAATCTCGGTGGGCGCAAGCGGGACCCATCCGACATGGGCCGCCGAATGGACCCAGGAGACCCGTCCGGGATACCAGCATACGCAATCGCCGACGTAGCCGACCTTCACCCTCACAGGAGGCGCCCAGTACCAGACTGAGTTCACGAAAACCCAGTTTCCGTAATGGTGCGTAACATACCCGAAGGGTTCTTCGGGAATCCAGACATTATCACCGTACCACACCGTCCACCTGCCGCCCGTGAACGGCTGCCAGCCTGCGGCTACCCTGGTCGGGCGCCACAGCCGCCGGTACCGGCCCTCATAATAGACTTTGTCCCACCTGCCATTCCGGTCGAGATCGTAGGCATCATCGCGCAGCGCAGCCGGGAGGTAATCGATTGACTCTCCCTTGACACGCACTCTCTGTGTCCAGAGTTCTTCACGCTTGAGGTTCCATTCATCCCAGTCGGCGTCCACCTGGCCATCTCCCTCAACGGCCAGCCTGCCATCAGAGATTATGGAGGCCCCGCCGGCTTTGACCGTATACCTGGCTTCCCTGTCTGCCAGGACAAAGTCAACGGCGCCATCGAGGCTTATTACCTCGGCTGATTCATCTCCAACATAAAGATCAAAGCCGGTGCCGGGCCGGGCCAGCACATACCCGAAAGGTGTAGTGGCCTTAATCACGGCTTTTTGACTTTTATCGTAGAACCTGGCCGTACCGGAAGCCACATCGATTTCTGTTACGTCCTCGCGCAGGGCTATAAGCTGTATCTGGGTGTCGCCCCCTGTTCGCACCCATACTCCGTTTGGCAGTTTGAACTCCGCTTTTCCCGTATCACTGGAATAGACGGCGTCTTCAAGCCCGAAAGGCGCGTCTTTTACGGCAGCGACCCAGTCCTGTTCGTCATAAACATAGCGGAGGAGCTGCCCGTCGATAAAAGTTATGCGTCCTACAAGCTCAGGCGCCCCGGAGGTCCCGGCCTGTGCGAACACAGCGGGCGCCCATCCCACGCACAGGATCAATCCAAGCGCGAGAGTGCTCAGTCTTTTCATTCAGTTCTCCTCATGAGATAAGACGAAGCGAGACTGGAAATAGTCTAGTTTCCATCCGGAAAGGGTCCTTTTCCGCCCTGGCGGTGTCAATCAATCTCGACGCTCCGCGAGGCGGTACCCAAGTACGCCTCCGCGCAACCCCTCGATTTCCTAGCCAGAACGGAAAATCCCTCCTTTTCGAATCGGAAACTGTTAGTGTTTCAACCGGGGTTTCCGGATGGACACTAGTCTAACAAGCGCGCCGATTATCCAAACAAAAGGCGCATCGCACAAAAACTCTGCAAGCTCGAACAAAGTAACCCGCCTGAGCCGGACAAAAAACGGCGGGAAATTCCATTTATTGAAATGATAGCCGATTGGAAGTATAAGAACACGGACATCTGAATCCATTTTTGCAAAATTTAGTTCATACACCTGAAAGGAAGCACATGCGAAGGAATTGTTTCTTCGGCCTGCTGCTCGCACTCTTTTTCGCCTTTGCGAGCATGCCTTCTGCGGCTTCGGCGCTCGATGGTCCGGCAAATAAGACGCGGGGCCCGTCTACCGCCGCGAAGAAGACCGGCACTCAGAAATCGGGCGCCAGGCAAGGGCAAGGGGAAGCGTCCAAGGGCGCCGCTGGGGCCACGGAAATTTCACCGGGCCAGATAAACGCTCGCTCGGCCATTCTCGTTGAAGTTTCGACCGGCACGGTACTCTTTGAACAAAATGCCGACGAACCCATCGAGCCTGCCTCTTTTACCAAGATCGCCACGCTTTATCTGGTTTTTGAAGCACTGAAGCAGGGCAGGATTCACCTTAACGATGAAGTCGTGATCAGCGGGCCGGCCTGGCGGACCGGCGGCTCCAAGATGTTCGTCGGGATCGGGTCCCGTGTCCCCCTGGAGGAACTTATTAAAGGCATAGCTGTAGTTTCGGGGAACGATTCCTGCGTCGCGGTTGCAGAGCACGTGAGCGGGAGCGTTGACACCTTTACGGACGCCATGAACCGTAAGGCCAAAGAACTGGGAATGTCCCGAACCCGATTCCTCAATCCTCACGGATTGCCCGCTGAGGGGCAGATTACAACCGCGAGAGACATGGCGACCCTGGATACGGCGTACTTAAAAGCCTTTCCCGAATCGCTGGGCTTCCATTCCATGAAGGAATACTCCTACAACAACATCCAGCAATACAATCGAAATCACCTTCTGCTCAAAGACCCGACGATCGACGGACTGAAAACGGGATACATCGCTGCGTCCGGCTACCACCTTTCCGCTACCTCGAAGCGCGACGGCATGCGGCTCATCGCTGTCGTTATGGGCGCCCAGAGCAGTCCGGTCCGTGAGAGGGAGGCCCTTAAGCTACTGAACTACGGGTTCAGACATTTCACCCTGGTCCAGCCGTTCCAGGAAGGCCAGGCAGTAGCAAAAGTCAAAGTCTGGAAAGGGCAAAAAGACGAAATCGAGGTTTATCCCATCGAAAACGCCACTGTTCTCATCCCGCAAAGCCAGAAAAACCTGTTGAAGTGGGAGATACATACTCCTTCCGATGCAACCGCTCCCATCAAGGCAGACCAACAAATGGGCGAGATCGTTTTCCTGGTGTCCGGCCAGCCGCAGCGAACCGTTGCGCTGGTCAGCAGGGAGGAGGTCCCACTCGGAGGCTGGTTCAAAAGAAGCTGGCAAACGGTGGCAAACCTCCATAAAATTGATTGGAAATGGATAAGCGGAGTTCTGGGCGGGATAGCCATTGTGGCTATTCTTCTGACGCTTCTGTCCGGCCGCAAATCACAGAAGAAGTTGGGAAAGTAAAATCTCGCCTCACTGCGGGCGTGGAGTTTTTGCCCGTAATGTGCACTGCGAGAGTGGACGCCGTATTTTTGCGCTGATTCGCCTGCTTGCTATTCAGGAGTCCGTATGGAAGCACCGACATTCGAAAGATGGAAAACCAGGATGGAAAAACGTTATTCCAGAGTGCTTCTCAGGGTGCTTCTCATAGAAGACGATGAGGATGACTACACACTCCTGCGAAACATGATCTCTGAGAATAGCTCGACAATGTTTTATCTGCAATGGGTAAATACATATGAAGAAGGTGTACAAGGGATTTGCCGTGCCGAGCACGATGTTTGTCTCCTTGACTATCGTCTGGGCCAAAAAGACGGTCTGGAGCTTTTGCGCGAGGTAACCGCACGCGGGTGCGAGATGCCCATTATCCTTCTTACCGGCCAAGGAGGATACGATGTGGATCTGGAAGCCATGGAAGCCGGTGCAGCCGACTACCTGGTCAAAGGACAAATCACTCCTGCTCTCCTGGAACGCTCCATCCGGTACTCGATAGTGCAAAAACATGCAGACCTTGCATTGAGAAGATACCGCGATTATTTGGAACAGCTTATACATGAACGCACCAGTGAACTGGAAGAAACCAACAGCAAGCTCCAAACCGAAATCGATGTGCGCCGCAAGGCGGAGAAGGCGAGCAGACAATTGGCGGCCATCGTGGAAGGCTCCGATGACGCAATTATATCACAGACACTTGCCGGTATAGTCACGAGTTGGAATAAGGCCGCTGAAATCACTTATGGCTATACTGCCGAAGAAGCAATCGGACAACCCATGTCATTACATGTACCACCCGAACATCTTAATGAAATACCGGATCTGCTTGCAAGAATAGGTCGTGGTGAACGTATTTTTCACTATGAAACCATACGTCGAAGGAAGAATGGTGACGACATCAATGTTTCGTTAACGATATCTCCTATCAGAGATGACTCCGGTTCGATAATCGGCGCGTCGTCCATTGGAAGAGACATCACAGAGGGGAAGCGAGTGCGGAAAGAGCGTGAGAAGCTTATCGAAGAACTCCAGGTAGCACTTGCTAAAGTCAAGACCTTGAAAGGCTTGCTCCCTATTTGCGCCTGGTGTAAGAAAATACGTGATGATCAGGGCTATTGGCAGCAAATCGAAGTCTACATTCGCGATCATTCCGAAGCCGATTTCAGCCATGGTATGTGCCCTGCATGCGCGCAGAAGGCTCGTGAGGAGCTAAAGGGTTGATTAGCCGGCTTCCGTCCGGAAAGGGTTTTTCCCCGCACCGGCCGGCCGATTTTCAGGTTTCGGCGTAATTGATCACGGGTAAACCCCCGGCTCTGCCGGGGGACTCTCAAAGTTTGACATTTGCGGGAGTCGATGGCGCGGTAGCCTTCCACTCTGCGGATAATCCTGGAGGCGAACAAGTACCTGCAGCCGTTTTGAGCGGCCCACATTTTCAAGCCTCCTGCTTTGCCGGAGGTATCTGACTCCCCTTCCCGACCGCTCCTCTCATCTCCCCGCTACTCAGATCAGAGGCCGCAGGTCAAGTGAGCGGCCGCGAGGATCCTGCCCGCTCTCGGGGCGGAAAGACTTCCTGCCGCCGCCAGGGGCACGAAGCGAGACCTCGCAACGTCGCGCGCGTTACTCCACAATCTCATAACCCGCCGATTTCAGGGAAGGTCTGCTATAGATAAAGATCATCTCCACGGGATCGTGAAAGGGATTGAAGAACCAATGAACCGCCCCGCGCGGGACGAACATCGTGTCCCCCGGGCACATCTCGACTTCCGTTTCCCCGATTCCGCTTATTCCTTTACCGGACAGAATGTATATGATTTCTTCGGCATCTTTATGAATGTGTTTCTTGTGTGAAGATGTTTCCGCCTCAAATCTGCAATATGCGAAAGTTATATCTTCAGCCCCGACGGTGTCTTTATCGACGAGTACAATCCTCGTGGAATTATCGAGATCCTTGATTGGCTCATTTCTTCCATCTTCCAGTTTCAGTAAATACTTCATGTCCGAATTCATCACAGGTTACCTCCCTTGTAAGGCTGGTGATGATACGCATTCTAACGCTCACTGTGTTGGCTGCGTCGCCTCCTGATCATTTTGAATGCAACTCCCTATTAGGCGCCGACGCTTCCCATGAGCCGCCCGTGAACTATCGCCTTTACAACTTTGTAAGATCAGGCCTCTCTCCCCTCAGCGCGGTCATCAGAAATACTGGAAACCGCCTCATTTCCCCACTGGAGGCCGACTTAACAACTTCCGCCGCAGTGGTAAACATAACGCTGTCAAAATTCGCTTCCACTAATGCGTTACGTAGTGTTGCCCGCTCGAACCCGAAGTGAAATACGGCTTTGCTGTCATCATGAAACTGCCCATATTCAGGGTCCAAATCGACAATACAAAGATATCCGCCAGGAACCAGGCATCTGTGGAACTGATTAAGGACAGGCGCTATTTTCTCGATATGATGGAACGTCATGCTGCTCACAATCATGTCATAATTTCCCGTCAGGGTGTCGCCTGCGCCAAGATCGAGCAGTAACGTTCCGACATTGGCCGTATTGTGTTTGGCGATCTTTGCTTCAAGGACATCGAGCATTCCCCGCGAGCTGTCGACACCCGTTATGGATCCCACCCGGGACGCGAGGCTGAGCGTCAGAAGCCCCGTTCCGCACCCGAAATCCAAGACATTCATGGCGGTGTTGAGCGGCACATGCTCCGATATGGCGGCGCCAATGTCTTGCGCCAATTTGATTCGTGCGGGATGCTCATCCCAGACGGCCGCATCTTTATCAAAATCATGTTTGCCAATAGTCATTTTTCTATGTAATCCTCCTTCAATTTGGCGTGATTGAAGCGAAGCGGGAAAGCACTTCCTTCAATATTTCCCGGCGGGCTTCTTCAAGAGGGTAGGAAACGAGAATCTCAGGCATATTTTTCTCCGAACGGTCCGTTTACTGCTATAATACAGCTCACGCGGCCTAAACACCGCAGATTGCTTTGAAAAGGAGGATAGATTTGTGGAAAACCGTTTCAAATTCTTTACCCCCATCCAGGTTCGATACGTGGAAACCGACATGCAGGGACATGTCTTCTTCGGCCATTATTTCACCTATTTCGACGTGGGGCTGATCGAATATCTCAGGGCTGTCGGCTACAACTATAACGACTTTCTGCTCGAGGGAGTGGATTTTTTTTATGTCCAGGCGGACTGCCAGTACAAGGGGCGCGCCTTTTTCGATGATACTCTGCACGTCCACACGCGGGTGAGCGATATAGGAAACACCAGTTTCACCTTCGAATTCTCCATATTTGAGGAAGCTGCCGGCAAACAAATCGCCACTGGACAGATAGTTGCGGTGGCAATCGACAATGACACCCGCGAGCCGGTCCCCGTGCCGGCGCGCTTCCGCAAAGCCGTCGCTGATTTCGAACACGGGAACGGATGATGATGCCGGATGCCGGATACATCCAGGAGCTTCTTATCGAGGCAGGGGGAATTACTCTTTCGGCGGCCGTTCACCTGCCGGGGAAGCTCCCGGCCCCTGTGATAGTCTGCTCTCACGGCCTTTTGAGCGCCAAGGAAAGCCCCAAGTTCGTTGCCATAGGCGAGGAGATGAGCAAAGCGGGCTTTTGCGTTCTGCGGTTTGATTTTTCAGGGTGCGGGAACAGCCCTCCCAGGCGCGCGCTGAGCCTTGTCGAGGCAAGGAAGAGCGACCTGGGTGCGACGATGGGTTTTGCTTTGGAACAGCCATGGTCGGACGGACGAATCGGGCTTCTCGGATCGAGCTTCGGCGGGTTCCTCTCTCTTCTTGCCGCTAACGAACGCCCGGAGCTGATTCGAGCCACCGTGTCCTGGGCCGCTCCTTTCGACATCAGCAAAATTCATCCGGACACGGAGCGTTTCGGAGATTTGCGAACCATTTTTCCGGACCGCTTCAGTCTGGGCTCCCCAAAAAATTTGGGCGGACTCGGCAAGGCCAAAAGAGTCCTTCTCATTCACGGGCAATTGGATGAAATCGTGCCATGGAGCGATTCGGTCCGGATTTACGAGCGTCTGAATGATCCAAAGAGGCTTGTGCTCATGCGCACATCCGACCACCGTGTCAGTGATGAATCATGGCGCAGGACAGCTATCCAGGCCAGTCTGGAGTGGTTTTTGACGTATTTGAAATAAGAGTTCGATCAACGAATGGAGATCTTGAAATCCTACCGGAAAGGGCGCCGATGCAATTTTTGCGTAATTTCAAAAGAAAAGTCCCGACCTTTTCACCGACGAGCTTTTTTTGCCTGATTTTAGCCCTTGCGGTGTCGCTGATTCTCCTGCCTTCCCTTCCGGCCCTGGCGCGACAGGCAGAAATAAATCTCACCATCCTTCACGTGAATGACACCCATGGACACATTATTCCTTCCCCGGACAAAAGCGTTGATTCCGGGCGACCGGTCGGGGGGGCTGAATACCTCGCCAAAATGGTCGAACGGGAAAGAGCCGCAAATCCGCGCGGGACGATTCTTCTGTCAGCCGGAGACATGTTCCAGGGGACCCCGGTATCCAATCTTTTCCACGGAAAGCCGGTAATCGAGATCATGAATTACCTGCACTACGATGCCATGGCTCTCGGGAACCACGAATTCGACTGGGGACAGGACGTCCTCCAGTCCATTATTTCGTCGGCTTCCTTTCCAGTGGTTTCGGCAAACGTCTTCGAACGCGGCCACCGGCGCATCCGGGGAGTAAGACCTTATGTAATGCTGAAAAGGAAAGGCCTTCGAATCGCGGTAATCGGCATGACCACACCCGACACCTACTACACCTCGAAAGCCGGGAATCTTACCGGACTCACATTCGTTCCCCCGGAGAAGGTCCTGCCCGCCATAATCAGGCGGGTCCGGGCACAAGGGGCCTCGATCATCATTGCTCTCACCCATGACGGACTGGATTCGGACCGTGAACTGGCAAGGAAAGTAAAGGGAATCGACATCATAGTGGGAGGGCATAGCCATACGGTCATAATGGACCCGGTGATCGAATCGGGCACGGTGATAGTACAGGCAGGCTCGAACGGGGTCTATCTCGGGGTTCTGAACATCACTTTTGACCGGGGGAAGAAAAAGATCCTCAGCTATACACGCAAAGACGAACTCCGGCTGGTTTCACCCGCATCGGGGGCTCAGCTCGATCCGAATGTCGCCGGGATCGTCGATAAGTATGAAGCACAGGTACAGACCGAGTTTTCAAAAGTGATCGGGACAGCGGCGGCCGATCTTACCAGGGATTCGACCGGGGAAAGCGACCTGGGCGACGTCGTTACGGACGCCATGCGCGAGGCCTCCGACGCCCAGATCGCCTTCCAGAACGGAGGCGGCATCCGGGCCGATATACCGAAGGGACCGATAACGCTGGAGGCAGTCTTCACGGCCCTGCCGTTCGAAGATGACCTGGTGTCGATGGACCTGACGGGCGAGCAGATCATGGAGCTTTTGGAGAAGAGCGTTTTATCGGAAAATATGCTCCAGGTTTCAGGGATGCAAATTGTATATGACCTGTCCAAACCTGCCGGAGAGAAGGCTGTCTCGGTTAAGGTGGCGGGAAAGCCAGTGGAACCCCGGACAACCTACAAGGTTGTGACAAATGATTTTCTTGCCTCCGGAGGGAACCAGTTCAATATTTTCAAAAAAGGCCGAAACATCTCTGTCGGACCACCGCAAAGGGACGCGGTAGCCGACTACATTCGCAAAAACTCGCCGATAAATGTTCGGGTCCGGAACAGGATCATTTTCAGAGATTGAATCAAATGAATGAGAACATTGACGTTTATGTAAACGACCGAAAAATCACCATATACCGTGGCATGAAAGTAAAGCACGCCCTCATAGCATACGATCAAAATCTGTATAAGGCTGCGCTGGCCGGGGACATCCGCGTCGAGGACGAAAACGGGTTTACAGTTGGACTCGAAGGGAGCCTGGCAGACGGGGCTAAGATATTCACGATAGCCACGGGGTGATTGGACACTCGCTTCGGGGAATATGGTTTCATCCCCTGCTCTATGCCGGTTTATCCCGGCGCTTTCAGCCCGACCACCGACCACGACCGGACCACCCGGCAAATGTGGGCTCGAATTGCGGAACGAACTGTCCCTCAATAAACTTCCTGATGCGTTCCAAATGGCGGCCATTGAAGAAAGAATCGCGGAAGCGGAGACCCTGACTGAGTCGCCACCCAATATCGACAGAATCTGAAAAAACTGTTTACTCTTTTCGGGATGAAATGTTAGACGAACATACCGGAAGTTTCGGGGCAGGACCGGTTTTTTCTTATCGGTTCCGTTCCGCCGTGGCGTTTTCCCAAGGGTTAACCGGCCCGATTACCAGGATCGGGTGCAGTTTTGCCCCGGGGGCGGAAACCAGACCATGAGAAGGCGTTGACTTTTTCCACAATGGAGGACACCGGATGCACGAACTTCTGATTCCTCAAACCGACAGGCCTCAGTTTCTTCTGGGCAACGAAGCCATCGTGCGCGGGGCGCTCGAGAGCGGAGTTCGCATTGTGGCCGCATATCCCGGGACGCCCTCTTCGGAGATCATCGACCGGTTCTCCCAATTGGGGGATGAGGCCGGGATATATGTCGAGTATTCCGTAAACGAGAAGGTTTCGATGGAGGTCGCCTGCGGCGCGGCGATTTGCGGTGTGAGGAG
>JBEKXG010000064.1:0-12937 GCA_049512295.1 Syntrophobacteraceae bacterium | reverse complement strand
GCAGTTTTGCAAGAGGCCCCTCGAAACGTTCCTGACCAGAGAAATCAGGAAACATTGCATAAGAAGGTGACCATGAGGAGGAGCCACCATGCGGACGATTATTTCACTCGTTTTTGTGTTTGTATTTTCATCCTGTGCCTTTGCTCAGACAACGGAAGAGAGGCTGCAAAACCTGGAGGAGACACTAAAAAAACAGGAGCAAACCATCCAGGAGTTAAAAGCCCTCCAGAAGACCGTTAAAAAACAGGAACAAACAATAGACGAACAGAGGAAGTTGATTGAAAAATTGACGGCAAAAGTCCAAAAACCCCAACCCACGGCTGTGCCCTCCACGACAACGGCCCAAACGGCTTCGACCGAGCAGGTGCAGCACGAGGTCGAGGAGCTGAAGGAACAGGTGAGCTCGGTGCTCGAAGCGCAACAGAAGAAGCTCCCGAGCGAGTTCAATCCTGCCATCGGGCTCGTGGGTGAGACGGTTTTTTCTTATAGCAGCCATGGATCGAAGGCTACGGGAAGCGACCGGTCCGGCGGGTGGGACGTGAACCAGCGTTCTGTAGAACTTAACGTAGCGGCGTCGGTCGATCCGTTTGCGAAGGGCTATGCGGTGATCAATGCTTCTGCCGACCCGATAACCGGCGAATCCACTCTTGGGATCGAAGAGGCCGCGATCCAAACGACTTCACTGCCGTGTAATCTGGAGTTGAAGGCGGGACGGTTCTTCGGCGAATTCGGCCGGTTGGCCTACATACACGATCATGAGCTGCCCTTCGTTAACCGTCCGCTGGTGCTCGACCAGTACATCGGCGGCGAATCGAGGACAGACGGGGCGCAACTAAACTACCTGTTGCCGATCGAACATTACGTCAGCCTGACCATGGGCGTGGGCGATGGTTTTGGCAGTGTGCCAAACGATACCGGCGATTTCAATAACGGGAATTTCCGTTCTTTCGGCGGGCTGAGTTTTTTTGGCCGAGGGTCTACGTCTTTTGACCTGACGCCCGATTTAACCCTCGAACCCGGCATTTCAGGCCTGTCAAATCCAGAGACAATAAACCGCGGAGGCGTGCTCGCCCTGCCCAACGGCGATCCTGTCACGCTCCCTCAATTCCCGGGCAGCAGGCTCTCCCAAACCGGGCGCAGCCTGGAGGGAGTGGACTTCACTTTGAGCTACAAGCCGCTCAGGAACAATCAGTTTCAGAGTATCACCTGGGGCACGGAAGTGCTCCGCAGCGGCAGCAGCTTTGATGTCATGCCAACAACGGGCGGCGCCAGGTTCAGTCCGTTCAGCCAATCCGTAGAGTCCTACGGCATGTATTCGTATTTGACTTACAAGTGGAGCCGGGAGTGGTCGGCAGGGTTCCTGGCGGAGTGGCTGGAGGACTCGTGGAATAACTCAAGCCGGACTTTCGCATACTCCCCGTACATCACGTGGGCAACAAGCCACTGGAGCCAACTGCGCCTGCAATACACCCATACCGAGCCCAACGCCGTATCCGGCCTGCGCCCTGACGATGCCGTTTATCTGCAGTGGGCCTGGATCATCGGCTCGCACGCTCATGGGTGGCAGCAACGCTAAGCCTGGAGGAGAGGAATCAACATGAAACCGAAATTCATGCTTTTATTATCGATCGTCGCACTCGCCGGGGTGTTGTTATGTTTGGGACCGGCACCGGCTTATGCGGCCAAAATCAAGGTAGTCACGACCCTGACCGACCTGGCCGACTTTACCCGCGAGATCGGGGGGGACCTCGTTGAGGTTCACAGCCTGGCCACGGGAGTCGAAGACACGCACGGAGTTCCGATGAAACCGAGCTTCGTGCCATTAATGAACAGGGCGGACCTGCTGGTCCTGGTGGGGCTGGGCTGTGAGCACGCCTTCCTGCCTGCGTTGCTGGAAGCGAGCAAGAACCCGCGCATCCAGGTGGGAAAACCCGGCTACGTGGATGCTTCGGTCGGCGTTGTGCCCAAGGACGTACCCAAGTCGACCGATCACTACCAGGGCGACGTTCACCCCTACGGCAACCCTCACTACATGCTCGACCCGGTCTCGGCTAAGACTGCTGTAGGGAACATTTACAACGCACTGGCAGAGTTCGCCCCGCAGCATCAGGCGGAATTCACCCGCAACCGCGATGCATATCTGGCCAGGCTCGACGCCAGGATTGCGGAGTGGAAGAAGGAAGCCGTTCCGCTCAAGGGTGTGAAGTTCGTATCCTATCACGAGCATTGGCCATACTTCGCGGAGCGGTTCGGCATGGTTTACTTCGGTACGATTGAACTGAAGCCGGGCATCGATCCGACCGCGCGCCACATCGAGGAATTGATCGCCTCCATGAAGGCCGAGCATGTTCCTATCGTCGTGCGTGAGCCGCAATTCCCGGAAAAGGTGCCCAAGCGCGTCGCCGAGCAGACCGGTGCAACTATGGTAACGCTGCCTATCATGCCTGGCGGGATACCAAACACGGAAACTTACATCAAGATGATGGACGAGATTGTTCACACAATGGTCACTGCCGCACTGGGGAGGAAATGACACATGAAAAAAGATGCGTCCGCCCGGGCCCCATTCGACGAACATACCAATGACGCGCTCATAACCCTCGACAACCTGAGCATTGGTTATAACGGCCAGCCTGTGCTGTCCGGGATTTCGTTTTCGATTCCCCGCGACAGCTTCACCGTCATTCTCGGGGCGAACGGCTCGGGCAAATCGACCTTGCTCAAGACGCTGCTGGGGCTGCTTGCTCCACTCGCAGGCAGGATAAGCGCCACTCAATCATCGACGGATGCGCCGCTCGTGTTCGGCTACGTTCCTCAAACCGTTCAGTTCGATCCGATTTATCTGCTGACCGGGTTTGACGTCGCTCTTATGGGGACGTATGGACGCGTGCGCCCTGGGCGTTTTGTCCCGTCTATCGAGCGCGCCTTGACGCGTGAATGTCTTCGCGCGGCAGACGCCGGGGAGTTTGCCCACAAGCGGTTTGCCGAACTCTCCGGTGGTCAGAGACAACGCGTGCTCATCGCCCGCGCCCTGGCTACGCGCCCGGACGTCCTGGTGCTCGACGAACCGACGGCGGGCGTTGACGCCGCGGCGACACAGACTGTGCTGGAGTTTATTGCCAGTATCCGAAAGGAAAGGCAAATTACGGTCCTGCTCGTCACTCACGATTTTGCTGCGATTCGCCATCATGCCCGGCAGGTTATCTGGCTTCACCAGGGCAAGGTGCTCCTGGGCGCTCCGGATGAACTGCTTACTTCCGAACGGATGGCTGAGATTTTTGAAATAGGGATGAGTTGACATGGAAGCGTTAAGCCATATTCTGTCGCCCGATTTTTTACTGCGCAACTCGGTTTATACCAGCGTGCTCGTCGGTTTTGCCTGCCCGCTCGTCGGCGTATTTCTCGTGATGCGCCGGCTGGTGTTCATGGGCGTTGCACTGCCGCAGGTTTCCTCGACCGGCGTTGCCATCGCCCTCTCCGTCCCTTTGTGGTTCGGAGTCAAGCTAAGCGGCCATCCCTCGGAGAGCGCGCACATGCTCGCCTTTATCGGCTCGATGTCATTTGCGCTGGCCGCGATTCTGGTGCTGGCGTTTATGGAACGGCGCGGGCGCGGCCAGCCCGAAGGCCGGCTCGGTACTGCGTACGTGGTGGCCGCCTCGTTGAGCATCCTGCTGCTGTCAAAAAACCCTTACGGCGAGATCGGCTGGCTCGACATGCTCAAAGGGGAGGTCATCACCGTCTCCGATTTCGATCTCGTTCTGACGGCGGCAACCCTTACGCTCGTCCTCGCAACCCTGGGACTGTTTCACAAGGAGTTGCTCCTGGTCTCCTTCGACCGGGCAATGGCAATTACACTTCGCAAGAACGTGGTTTTCTGGGACGTGCTCCTCTATTTCCTGATAGGTCTGACAGTCTCGATGGCCGTGCTGAGCGTCGGTCCGCTGATCGCGTTCGGATTCCTGCTGATCCCTGCGCTGACGGTGCACCCGTTCGCGCGCAATATGCGCCAGTTCACGATGCTGGCCTCACTGTGCGGCGGAGCCATGGCGTTTCTCGGTTTCTGGATCGCTTATCAGGTCGATTTGCCCGTCGGCCCGACGGATGTGGTCCTTCTCGGTGTGCTCTACGCAGCAGCCTGGGTTGTCGCCAAAATTCTTCCCGGAGGCTCAAAATGAAAAGGAGGCGCTAAAAATGCTAAAAGTGCTGAGATTCTCGCTCATTGTAATAGCTTTCGTGCTGCCGCTTCTCCCGTATGCAAAGCCTTCCCTCGCCGCAACGGGAAGGTTCGTAGATAACGGAGACGGTACCGTTACCGACACGGAACGGCAGGTAATGTGGCAGAAGGGCGATAACGGGGAGGAGGTCACATTCGAGCAGGCGCGGGAGTACTGCACGAATCTGCGGCTGGGCAAGCCTTAAATTGACGCTAATGGGCTTTAGCCGGAGGCTCTGTCAAAGGTCTTTTTCTTCGCGGCTTCGTGTGATAAACTTCCGCCAAAAGGTCATCCCATGCTGAGTTACAGGATAGCCGATTTTACGCACGCACTGCGATTCGACGAACTTCCACCGCAAACGGTCAGGATGACTCGACTGGCCTTCCTCGATTGGCTCGGATCGGCCCTGCGGGGCGGGTCGGAAGAACCTGCCAGGATGGCCCTGGCCGTCCTTCAGACCCAGGGTGGCCTGCCGCAGGCGACAATCTTGCCCTCCGGGGAAAAAACATCGGCCCTGAACGCGGCCCTCGCAAACGGAATAGGGTCTCACATTGTGGAATTGGACGACGTTCATCGGGGCGCCATTCTCCATGCCGGGGCGGTCGTCATCCCGGCGGCGCTTGCCGCAGCCGAAATGGTCCATGCCGACGGGCACAGGCTCATCGAAGCAATCGTCTCCGGCTACGAGACGGCGATCCGCGTGGGAGAGGCCGTCACCCCTTCCCACTACTATTTCTGGCACACCACCGGAACGTGCGGCGCTTTTGGCGCCTGCGCCGCAGCGGGAAAACTCCTGCGGCTCGATCAAGACCAGATGGTCTGGGCCATTGGCAACGCGGGTACCCAGGCAGCCGGCCTGTGGGAATTTATCAGCGATGGGGCGATGTCAAAGCACCTTCATGCTGGAAAAGCGGCCTATAACGGGCTGCTTGCCGCCTTGCTGGCAAAAGAGGGATTTACCGGCGCCAAAGCCATCATTGACGGGGAGAGAGGTTTTTGCCGGGCTATGGCTCCAACATTCGATTTATCAAAAATCACCGACCGCCTCGGTAAACCTCCCTATAAAATAGAGGAAAACTCGTTCAAAATTCACGCTTCCTGCCGGCATACTCATCCCGCGATAGACCTCATACTGGACCTTGCGGCCCGCAACAACATCAGAGCCGGCGAGGTTGCATGCCTGAGCGTCAAGACCTACCGCACGGCCCTTGACATTACGAGCAACCCGGAGCCCCGGTCGGTTTATGCCGCGAAGTTCAGCCTTCCCTTCTGCGCGGCGCTCGCATTTGTGAGGGGGAGTTGCGGACTGGAAGATTTTTCCGAGGAATGTCTTTGGGATTCCGAAATTCGACGCCTGGCGGGACGAGTCCGTCTCGAAGTAGACGAGGAAATCGAGTCGCACTACCCTGCCAGGTGGGGCGCCCGGGTCGAGATAGTTACCGGGGCGGGAAAGTGTTATTCTGCAAGGGCGGATTTCCCCAAGGGCGACCCCGAAAATCCGCTCGACGATGAACAACTGATATCCAAGTTTTGCCGGCTGGCGGGTCACACCTGGAGCAAGAAGAAGGTCGAGACACTCCTCCGGGCAGCCCTCGACTTGGAGGGCTTGGAGGACGCCGCGAGTTTATTCAATTAGGCAAAACCGTCATGCGGCCATCCTTTCCAACTACCCCCGGTTTATCTTCTATCTGACAACCGCTTCTTCAGAATCCGACAACCGCCGCTTCCTGCCCGTTTGCAGCCGGGACCTCAGATCGCGCGATACCCGGATTGAAATGGAAAAAACCCTGCAGCCGGCGTCCCCGGGGGTCAACACAGCAACTTTACGCCCAAACATTGCTCCACTTCCGCCATGCATTCCTGCAGTTCCCGCGGAGTTCCACTCAGCTTGACCTGACCTTTTTCCATGATGTAAGCGCGCTGGTTATCACACAAGGATAGGGAAAGCTGGTAGTTCTGCTCAACCAGAAGCATGGTGGTGCCCTCCCTCTCAAGGCGGCGCAAAATCTCGGCAATCTCTTCCACGATCAAAGGGGCCAACCCTTCGGTGGGTTCGTCGATCATCATGAGTTCCGGATTGGAAATCAGGGCGCGGGCAATGGTCAGCATCTGCTGCTCGCCCCCGGAAAGGCTGCCCCCCATCTGTTTGGCTCTTTGTTTGAGCTTGGGGAAGTAACCGAACACCATGTCGAACTGGGCCGGAACGTTCAGATGTTTCCTCTTGTGGAGAATGCCCAGTAGTAAATTCTCCTCCACGGTCAAATTGGGGAAAATGCGCCGGTCTTCGGGTATAAGTGCCAAACCCTTGCGGACGTTTTGAAACGACGGATTGCCGGTGATATCTTCACCCTTGTATATGATCCTACCGCTTTTGGGGGGCTGGATGCCCATGATACTCTTTAGCGTCGTAGTTTTTCCAACTCCGTTGCGGCCCAGCAGAACGACGACTTCCCCTTGATGCACTTCTAAAGAGACGTCCTGGAGGATATGGCTGCTGCCGTAGAAGGTGTTGATTTTCTCCACTCTTAGCATGGCCTTAAGCCCTCTTGCCCAGGTAGACGTTCTGAACCATCTCGTTGGAATTTATTTCCGCCGGCGTGCCTTCAACCAGCTTTCTACCCTCGTACAGGACCATAATTTCGTCTGAGATGCCCATTACGACGCTCATGTCGTGCTCAATGAGGATGATGGTTAACTTCAATTCCCTGGCCAGTATGTCGATCAAACGGGTGGCTTCGATGGTCTCGGCCGGGCCCATGCCGGCTGTGGGCTCGTCCAGGAGCAGGACCTTGGGTGAAGTGGCCAGGGCGATGGCGATCTCCAGGTACTTTTTCTCACCGTGGCTGAGCTCGGAGGCGGGGCGGGAGCGGGCCTCAAGGAGGCCGACGTGCTCCAGCAGTTCCAATGCCCTGTCATTGATCTCTTTCATACGGTAGGCCCGCCGCCAAAAGTTGTAGATGCACACTCGGGACTGGGCGGCCAGGCGCACATTTTCAAAGACGGTCAAACGAGGAAAGATGTGTGTTATCTGAAAGGTCTTGGTAATTCCCATCTGCGAGCGCTCGGCCATGACCTTGTGGGAAATGTCCCGCCCTTGAAAGAGGACCGAACCCTTGGTGGGCATGAAAAGTCCGGAGACCAAGTTGAAAAAGGTGGTTTTCCCGGCGCCATTGGGGCCGATGATCGACTTGAGTTGTCCCTCTTGGAGCGTGAAGTCAACTTCGTCAACCGCCTTGAGCCCGCCGAAGTATTTACATATGCCTTTGGTCTCTAAAAGCATGGCCACACCTTTATCAGGATCAGGGCTTGTGGCAACGGCGCTGGGCCGTTTCGACGATGGTTCCCCAAACACCTTCCTTGAAAAGGATGATCAGCGCCATGAACAAGGCGCCGATCCACATTTCCCAACGCTCCACATACATGCTCAAACTGTCGCGCAGAAACAGGAATATGGCCGACCCGATCACCGGACCCAGGAAAGTGTGAGTACCGCCCAAGACGGTTGCCATGACAACTACTCCCGAAGTCATCCAGAACAGTATGTTGACGGAGGCTGCCCCCAGGTAAACGACCAGCAGACCGCCTGCCAACCCGGAAAAAAGCCCGGAAAAGAGCAAGGAGACGAATTTGATGCGATCGATATTGTAGCCGCAGGCCCTGATGCGGTCCTCATTTTCCCTGGTACCTTTCAAGACGTGGCCAAAGGGGGAATTGAGCAACCGCCACTGGGCCAAGACTGCGATGACGCCGATGACCAGAACGAAGAAATAGAGTTGGAGCTGGTCGGACAAATCCAAATGCAAGGGGAAGTCAATGGAAAGGGGGGGCAGCTTGAGTCCGTCATCCCCCCCGGTCCAACGCTTCATGGGAGAGAGGGCGATAAAATAAAGCATTTGAGCGAAGGCGAGTGAGATCATGGCAAAATAGGCGCCCCTTCGCCTGATGGCCAGCAATCCGATCACTGCGGCCACCACGGTCCCGCCCAGGGTCGCTGACAGCAAAGCCGACCAAACTCCGCAATGCGCGTAAACGATTGTCATACCCGCCGCATAAGACCCCGCGCCCAAATAGGCGGCATGACCGAAGGATATGATCCCCGTGTGCCCCAAGAGGAGATTGAAACCCAAAGCAAAAAGTGCGTAGATGACAATCTCCGTGGCCAGTGGTTTGGAGAACACCAGAGGCAGAAACAACGAGGCCGCGAACAACGCGAGCAGCGAGCGGAACTCGAAACGAGTCCGCCAGTCGCCCATTTGATTGACCATCACCAAAGTTTTGCCCTTAGCCGTCGCCATTTTTCAAGCCCTGCCTTCCTCGCCGAAAAGGCCTCGCGGCCTGAGTATCAAGATTATGGCCATGGTAATGAAAATGGCGGCATTGGACCAATCAGGAGCGAAGAGAGAGACGAAGCTGACCACCTGGCCCAAAATCAGGCCACCCAGCACAGCGCCGCCGATGCTGCCCAGTCCGCCGATGACCACCACCACAAAACATTCGACCGTCATCTCGTCGCCCATGTTGGGGATGGTCTGTACCATAGGCGCGGCTACAACCCCGGCCAGGGCTGCCAGGCCCACGCCGAGCATGAAACCCGCGGTCCAGATGCGAGAGACATTTATGCCCAGGCAGTTGACCATGAGCCGGTCGCGGGTTGCGGCACGGATAATGATGCCCATGCTGCTCTTGTTCAAGAAAATATAAAGCCCAATCAGGACCACCACCATCAAAAAGATCAGGAACATTCGATACTTAGGCAGGATAAAACCCCCTACGAACATAGCCCCTCGCAAGGCGCCCGGGTAGTCGACCACTTTGCCGATCAAGCCGAAAATAAGCTTGACGATGTCGGGCATGAAAATGGCGAAGCTGAAGCACATCAGCAAGGGGTAGATCGGTTCGGCTCCGTGAAGCCTTTTGAGCAAAGTGATTTCAAACAGGCCGCCGATCAAGGCCACCGCAATCACCGCGAAAACAATCCCCATCCAGAAATTGCCGAAAATGGAGATGGCGACATAGACTGCGTACGCACCCAACATGTAGAAGGTTCCGTGAGCGAAATTCAATACGTCCAATAAGCCGAAGATAATTGAAAGTCCACTGGCGAGAATGACGTAGATCGCTCCCAGGGCCAAGCCCAGGATGATTTGCATGACAATGATATCCCAGGTCAATTCCATCGGACACCTTTAGAGGAGATGCTCCTTGAAGCGGCTCGTGAAGACTTCAAGGAGCGGGGGCGTTACTTTCCAGGCAGATGCTCCCGGATGGGGCCGTAAGGCATGTCCTCGGCGTCTTCTTCGCAAGATCGCAAGGTCTTTTCCGTAGGCACCTCAGCGACAACCTTGGCCAGATTCCAACCCTCGGCCTTGCTGCCCAGGCCTTGCAGGATCACCACCGTTTGCATACGCGTATGGTCACAGGTGCGGTACCTTTCCGGTCCCTTGTTGAGGTTCCATTCCAGCTTTTCCAGCTCGGCTATGATTTTTTCAAGATCTGTTTTGGTTCCGGCTTGTTGCATGGCTTTGAAGAGTGTCCAGGCACCGACGTATCCGGAATCGGCATCCGCATCCGGAGGACGTCCGTACTTCGCAGTGTATTTGTCCACGAACTTTTTGCCGTTTGGAAGAGTCCAGTACCAGGTCACCGCCCCGAAAATGTTTTCATCATAGGCGGCGCCGCATTCTTTCATGATGGGCAAGGCGGTTTTCGGAAGGACCATTTTGACCTTCTGGGTCAATCCCAGTTCGCTGAATTGCTTTACAGCGGCTACGAGGTCAGTTCCGAAGACGGTTAGGACTAGAAAATCAGGTTTCTTAGCCATAATGGTCGGAATATAGGTTGAAAAATCGCTGGTCCCGACGGGAGTGAAGATCGAGCCCACGCATTCGCCGCCCATTTCCTTGCTCTTCATGAGGAAGGCCGCCAACTCGTCATGTCCCCAACGGTAGTCCGCAGTAATGGCCATCCATTTTTTACCCAAGTTTTCAAAAGCATAGTCTGCCAAGGCAGCGCCGGTCATATATGAGCGAATGCCCGAATTGAATCCGAAATGGGTCCGGTCTACCCCTTGCCCAAGGCTGTTATGGCAGGTTGATATATAGAGGACGCCGTTTTTTTGCGCCCACTGATTGACGACCATAGAAACGCCGCCCGAGAGGTTGCCGCCTATGATGTGAATGCCGCTGTCAAGGTATTCCTTCCCTCTGCGCAAAGCCACGTCCGCCTTAAGCTCTTCGTCCACGACCAGGGCTTTGATCGGTTTCCCTAATACGCCACCCTCCTCATTGAATTCTTCCGCGGCCATTTCCACTCCACGCTTCATCTCTTCAGCATAGGCCCCGTAAGCCCCGGTCAAGGGAAACATCCAGCCGACGTCTGCAGTTCCCTCAGATAGGGCCTTGCTGGCAAACCCCGCAATCAAAAAGCTCACCAAGGCCAGAATAATGCCTTTCTTAGCCATGCCTGCCTCCTCACAAGAAGGTGATTACCAGTGCATCTCTCTTTGCCATTAACTTTCCAAACCCAGTTGCTTTCCAGTTTCTTTTGGCCGGGTCACCTCCCTTCTTTTCTTTTCGCAGCTTCGCGTGACAAAGAAAACCCTCAAAACCCTATTAAATCGGTTCATTTCATATCATCAGGGGGAGAAATGATTGCCCGAAACCAGCCTTAACGCCACGAAGAACCACGCCTTCGGCTTGTCCGGATATAGTCGGGGGTCGCCTTCTCTACTGCTTCGCGTAACATGCTAAACTTTTTGCTGTTTTCTTGTAGATCCTTTGTTGTCATGCCGGAATCCTCACAAGATGGTGATGAGCAATGCAGTGATGAAAAAGGGTTGATGTTGCCGTGTGGTGTTACCAGTATATACAAGGCAAATAAGAAAATTACCAAAAGAAACTGTTCACTGCTCGGTGAAGGGTGGAGTAATGTAGTTGAGAAGTCCAGTCCGGTAGGCCCCAAGGGTCTTGCCGGTCTTTGATGATCTCCATCTTCCGGTGGGAGAAGGGGAGATCGATTTTCATAAAATCTTTCAAAGATTGCATGATGTTCACCACAAGGGAACCATGACACTGGAATTGCGACCCGGTCGGATTGAAAGCTGTCTTGGATATGTTAAGCATTTGGTTAATCCAACAGAGTAATCGATCGGTTGGACAGCCCTTTCTGTCAGCTTCAGGCGCTCATGTCGAAGTTGGCAGCTTGCCAACTCCTTGAGCCAAACCGGACCTGATATTAAAGCACATACAGCTTGCCGGACCCTTGAGTCAACCGGTCTGCACAGTGGCTTTGCGCTCGAGTTTGCCCCAGCCGACCAGTCTGCCGCGAAGGGAAGTCAAGGTGCTCTTGATGGCCACGTAATACATTAGCTGGCGGTAGAAAAAGCGCTGCCAGAACAGAAAGATAAGCAGCCGCCAGTCTTCGTGATATTCCAGAGTGAAGGCCAGGATAGCGGTCAGATAGTCAACCATCACGAATAAAGCGTAGTAGAACACCACGCGCAAAAGAGCGTCCGGGGAAAAGTCCACGGGGTGATACCAGTAGTTTATAGCCGTTATCCCCAGGGTGCCAACCAGCAGCAGGTCCATCACCGGCGAAATCAAGGGAAAAAGTACCTGAAAAATAATCACGTTAGGCAGAGCGACAAAGCCCAACGCGCCGTAGCGCGGTCGAAACAGTGTATCGACATGCTTCCAGGCCGCCTGCATGGTGCCAAACATCCAGCGGTAGCGCTGCCGGATAAACCCACGCACAGTATCGGGAGCCTCCGTGAGGGCTACCGCCTTGTCTTCGTAGACGATGGCATAGCCTAGTTTACGAATCGCCATGGTGAGGTCGGCATCCTCCGCGAGGGTGCTCCGGTCAAAACCGCCGGCACGCTCTATCAGTTCACGCCGCCAGGCCCCCACTGCGCCGGGCACCACCGTGATGCAGTTGAGCAGGCTGAAGGCGCGCCGGTCCAGGTTCTGGCTTGTAATATACTCCAATGCCTGCCAGCGGGTGAGCAGATTGATGCGGTTGCCAACCTTGGCGTTGCCGGCCACGGCGCCGATTTGCGGATCTGCGAAGTGCCGGATCAGCTTGGCGATAGAGTCGCGGGCAAACACCGTGTCGGCATCCAGTGTCACGACTATCTCAGCCTGAGTCTGTGAAATCCCGAAGTTAAGCGCCGCCGGCTTGCCGCCATTTGGCTGGGTGAACACCCGGACCTTGGGATGACCGGCGAAAGCGGATTTCGCAGCGTAATAGGTGGTGTCACTGGAACCGTCGTCTACAACGATGATCTCAAATTGGCTTGAGAAGTCACAGGCAAGCAGGGAAGTGATAGTCTGAATGATAACTTTTTCCTCATTATACGCAGGCACCACCACCGCCACGGAAGGCGAGTACGCTGGATCATAGACCGCGCGGCGCCCGCTCCAGCGCTGGTAGACGGCCAGTACACCAATGAACATCAGTCTTGCAATCCCCAGCACGATGCCCAGTAGGAACAGCCAGTGGATAATCACCGCCGCCAGGTTGAGCACGCTGAATGCCAGTCTGTCCGTCCAAATCTGCCATAGGCTGTCCGGCGGCACTATAGGCATCACTTCATCGCGACTGCGGCCGAGCAGTTCGGAAGCGGTTACAAATTCGAAGCCGCGACTGCGCAGTTCCTTGACGATCAGGGGAACCGCCTGCACCGTCTGGCTTCGGTCGCCGCCAGAATCGTGAAGCAGGATCAC
>JBEKXG010000063.1:0-14201 GCA_049512295.1 Syntrophobacteraceae bacterium | reverse complement strand
TGAGGCACTTGTTATGAATGTTTTTCTGCCGTTGAGAACCCACTTGCTGCCTTTTCGGACTGCTTTGGTCTCCAATTGCCTGATGTCGGAGCCCCGTTTCAACTCCGTCAAGGCGTAAGAGGCGATAAGGCCGGTTCTAAACATGGGCAGGAACTTGCTCTTCAAATTTTCATTACCGAAAAGCAGCAGCATGGTTTCCGCCTGAAAAATTGTTACCAATGAGACAGCGGTTGCTGCACATCCATAGGCGACCTCTTCCAGGAGGATACAGGCATCAAGTTTGGTTCCATCGAGTCCGCCATACTCCCCCGGAACAGTCAGCGCCGGATAGCCGCGGCTCGACATTTTCTTGATGATCTCCAAGGGATAGACATCTTCTTTGTCTCGACTATGGGCTGTCGGTATAACCCATTCATTAACGAACTCTCTTATTTTCTCCCGAAACTGAGCCTGTGAGTCTGTCAACGTGTAATTCATGAAGTTTATGCCGCCTTTAGGAAATGTCGTAACAAGAAATATTCGAAACTCGCTACTCCAGCGATGAAATTACACGTCCCTTCCCGTCTAAGATGAAGGAGAAGGTGCTCTGACCGGAGCTGTGCCGCCCGGTTCTTTATTCGAGCAATGTCGGTGAAGGCTATATTCATTTCAGAATGGAACCACATGCTCGTGAACGCGATATCGCTTGGTACCACATCGCGGTTCCTTTCTTCGGGCTTACCTGGATTCAGGGAGGATGCGTTTAGTCAGTCGCACAGGATATGGGGCTACGTTTCGTCATGCGCGCAACGTCGTACTCCATGATTACCTCGTCGCGCTGATTTATGACTTTGTGGTGGAAGGAAATGATCCCCCTTTCTTTATTTTGTGTTTCCCTTTTACTTGTTACCTCGATTTCTACATGGATAGTATCATTACAATATAATGGTTGCGAAATGACGAAATGTTCCATGCCGAGAAAGGCCATACCGGCAAAGTGCCGTCTCTTTAAAGCCTGGAGAGCCAAGCCTTCAGCAATACAATAAGTTAGAGCTCCGGGAGCAAATCTTTCTTTGAAAATAGAACTACTCTTCACATATTCCATATCGATAAATAGTTCTTCAAAAAAACCGTAGTTGCACACAAAGTTGACAATATCTGTTTCGGTAACCGTTCTGCTCATACTAATTACTTTTGAGCTAATCGCAAAATCTTCGAAAAAACCGCCTTGCACTGTTCCACCATCCATTCCGGACTTTTTTCACTGAGCGTCTCATGCGAGGAGCTGCGGTGTTTTAAGTCCTGATTCTCATTAGCAGGCTGTTGAAAAAACTCTTCGCCCGCGTTTGATTTTTAAGGTTGCAAACACGCTGAACGTCAAGACTCAGCAGGTGATAATCATGCGTGAATGCGATGTTCAGCAAGATGGCATATTGAGTTATCTTTCCCGTGAGACCCGGATGCCGCAGGATCATCCGCTCAGATCGATCCGGAAGACGGTTAATAAAGCATGGCTCGAGCTGCCTGGAGACTTCCGGGCCATGCATGCCCGAGAGGGCCACCCTTCCATACCCCCTGAGAAGTTGTTGCGAGCCTTGGTCTTACAATTTTTGTACTCCGTCCGCAGGAACGGCTGGTCCGGCCCTCAAAAATCGGCCCATTTAGTGTCGATTCCAGTCTCATTACCACCTGTTGTTGGGTTCTTTTCAATTATCACGGTTTGCGGGTAGAGTCAAAAGTAAATCCGAATAATGCGTCAACTCACTCACCGACGGTTGCTTACCTTTTGTCATTATGACCCGGCCTGGCGAAAAATCATCCCGCAGCCTACTCTCCCCTGGACATCGACAGTTGATTAGACGACATTGGCGGTGAATCCCGATTATCGGCAATTTACTTTTCTAAACGATTATGTTAAGTTACGGGGGCTTAACAGCAATACTGTTCACTTAAGATAAGTTGTGTGGTATCCTGTCTCAACTTTTTGACAGGAGGACCACGATGGCACGTACCGTTGCAGAGCTTCCAAGTGGCACACGCATTACGGATTACATTAGTTTGGGAGTAATCACCAAAGCCTTTCCGGTAAAGACGATTGACTCGGTGCTCAAAAATACCGGAAAGACAAGTAGACGGCAGAGGGATCTTCCGGCGCATGTGGTTGTGTACTATGTCATTGCCTTGGCCTTGTACATGCAATCGTCGTATCGTGAAGTCCTGCGCTGTCTTCTTGAAGGAGTACAGTGGCTTATGGGACCCGGGGCGATCATCAAGGTTGCCGGTAAATCCGGTATCTCTCAGGCTCGAAGTCGGTTGGGGTGGGGCCCCATTCGACAACTGCACGATGAGGTTGTAAAACCGATTGCCGTGGAATCCACGAAAGGCGCTTGGTACAGAAGGTGGCGTTTGGTCAGTCTGGATGGCAGCACACTGGATGTCGCCGATGAGAAGGAAAACGAGAAAACTTTTGGACGGCCATCCGGCAACCGTGGAAGCAGTGCCTTTCCGCAGTTGCGTTTCGTATCTTTGGTCGAAAACGGGACGCACGTCTTGTTTGGAACCCGAATGGGAGCTGTCAACATCGGAGAGATCGCTCTTGCCAAGGAAGTGATTCCTTCTCTGGGCAAGGGAATGCTTTGTCTGGCCGACCGCTATTTTTCCGGGTTCGACTTCTGGAACCATGCGCGTGGCACTGGTTGTGATCTGCTTTGGAGAGTGAATAAAAACCGTCGTCTGCCATGCGAAAAGAGGCTTGCCGACGGTTCTTACTTGAGCAGGATCTATGGTTCCCAGGGGGACCAGAAAAAAGGTGTAAACGGAGTTGTGGTTCGAGTAATCGAATACAGGTTGGAGGGCATTGAGGGGACTGAGCCTATCTATCGGCTGATGACAACGATTTTGGATTATGGAGAAGCGCCGGCTGCGGAATTGGCGGCCTTGTATCATGAACGCTGGGAAATCGAAACTGCATTTGACGAACTCAAAACCCACCTGCGCGGCTCCAAAATAGTATTGCGAAGCAAAACACCAGACTTGGTGCAGCAGGAATTTTATGGGCTGCTCATGGCACACTTCGCCATTCGCGGCTTAATGCATGAGGCAGCCTTGACGCAGAACGAAGATCCGGACCGCCTATCATTCCTGCACGCGGTTCGCGTGATTCGTCGTAAAATTACAGGATTTGCCTCTATTCCCCCCTCAGGACAAGAAAGCATACCATGAGGCAGTCTTGAGGGAGATTCTTGAAGAACCAGTCGTGTCAAGTCGTTCACGTCGCAATCCGCGAGGCGTGAAAAGAAAGATGAGCAGCTATAAATTGCGCCCAAGAAAACGATCTCGCACATTACGTATCAAGCTCGAAGATCACATTGTCCTTGTTAAGTGAACAGTATTGGGCTTAACAGACAAGAATCAGGGGGCTCTGACGAGGTTTAGACGGGATGAATGATCCTCCACCCAAAGTCCTTTTGACGGGCGCCACCGGATTTGTCGGCGGCCGACTCTTAAGAGAGCTGTCGTCAAGGGGTATTCGCGTCCGTTGCCTGGTTCGATCGGCAAGGCGGTTTTCGATTCAGGCCTTTTGTCCGATGGAACCCCATGTAATAGAAGGGGACCTGCTGAAACCTGACACGTTGCGGCAAGCCATGGAAGGTATCGATACCGCCTATTACCTGGTGCACTCCATGGGCGGCCGGAGCATGTTCCAGTATAAAGCTTATCTTGAAAAAGATATTCAAGCCGCCCGCAACTTCACGAAATCAGCTGAAGAATCGGGGATCAGCCGAATCATTTACCTCGGAGGTCTGGGGGAGATGGCGGATAACCTCTCCGAGCACTTGCGGAACCGCCAGGTGGTGGGTCAGGTGCTCCAGTCCAGCCGGGTCCGGACTTCCGTGCTGAGGGCCGCCAACATTATCGGGGCCGGAGGTGCCCCGTTCGAGATGCTGCGTCACCTTGTGGAAAGTCTTCCGGTCATGATCTGCCCTCGCTGGATTGACACGCGTTGCCAACCCATTGCCGTGGAAAATGTCATCGAGTATCTGGCGGGCTGTCTGCTTGAACCCAGGACGGCTGGGGCGACCTTAGATATAGGCGGTCCTGAAATCATCACCTACCGACAATTAATGATGACATATGCTCGCATCCGCCGGCTGGACCGATTCATATTCTCCGTGCCGGTCTTGACTCCCCATCTTTCGTCATACTGGATCAATCTGTTCACTCCACTCCCGGCAGGTGTGGTAATGCCCCTGGTCGAAGGACTCAAAAATGAGGTCGTGTGCAAGAACGATGCAATCAGAGAGCTCATCCCGATCCGCCTCATTCCCATGGAGGAAGCCATCCGCACTGCTCTCTCGGAAATAACCCAAGGCCTTGAAAACCTCGTATCCCGCCAGTCGTGCCTAAGGAGTTGAACTTTTTGTCCCGAAGACTTGCAATAGCACAAGAGATTGAGATCAACGCGCCCTGTGCCGTTGTCTGGAAGGTCCTGACGAATTTTCCCGATTATGGCTCATGGAATCCTTCCATAAGGCGCATAGCTGGGGAGTTGATCGTTGGAGAGCGTTTGAGAGTCTTAGCCCGCCTGCCCTGCGGACTGCCGGTGATGCTGTGGCCAAGAGTCCTGGAATTCGAGGTCGAGCGGAAAATCAGGTGGATGGGGAGCCTGCTTTTATCAGGTTTGCTGGATGGGGAGCACCTCTTCCTGCTTGAACCTCTGAGAAGAACCAGAGTCCGTTTTATTCAAATAGAGGAGTATAGCGGGGTGCTGTCGCCCATAATGTGGAGTTGGCTGAGGGACCAGGGGCACGGGGCATTCGAGATGATGAACAGTGCTCTTAAGGTGGCAGCGGAGTACTTGAGTGACAACTCTTTTTGATTTTTCTACGCACTTTCGGTCGGTTTGGCGATCCGCCATTCAATGGGGCAGATACCGCCGTAAACGAAATATGGAGGCGGTTTGCCATGGAAAACGGCCTGGAACGTCTGCGGTCTATTGAAGTGGAGGCGAATTACATAGAGGTCTTCAGGCGATCCGCTACGGTAGGAAATCCTTTGGCGGAGGAAACTTTGGAAGGCATCAAGGGCATCCTTGCGGGCCGTCTCCCGAGCACACCAGGATGACGGATCGCAACGGATACCATCCTCAAACATGGTTCCTCAACTGCAGCTCGACAGGATGAGGATCAAGGTAGAATTGCCCTTTCAAGTATGGTTGATCATACTTGCGAACGTAGTGTTTGAGCAAGGTGACGGGCACAATTAGGGGAAGATGTCCTTCATGGTAATGGCCTATGACTTCAAGGAGTTCCAACTTTTCGGCTGATGTGAGCATCCTCTTGAAATAACCCATGATGTGCTGCAGTACATTAGTGTTCTTTTTGACGGTGGCCCTTAGTCTGAGCGCTTCCATCAGCATCCTTTCGTAATTATTGAATAGCTCCTCTGATTGGATTTCTTTGGCTTTTGCGACCAGTTTTCCCATCGTGCCGGTGCGTTTGGAGCTGTGAGACATGATTAACAGTTTATGCCGGCTGTGAAATTCAATAAGCCGGCTGGACTTAAGTCCTTGTCCCGGCATTTCTCGCCATCTTTTGAAAACGAATATCCTCTCAATGAAATTCTCGCGCAGCGCTGGATCATTAAGTCTTCCTTCTTCTTCGACAGGAAGAAGAGGAAAATGCTTCATGAAGATTCCAGCAAAGATGCCAACCCCGGTTTTATGGGGCATTCTCTTAGGGTCAAAAACCCTCACCCGCTCCATTCCGCTGCTGGGCGAATTGCTCTTAAATATAAAGCCACACAAATTCTCCGATTCCAGTTCCTTAACTCTTTGGCTAGACCAGGCCACCATGCGGTCCGTGAAGTCCCTTTTCGTTCGAGTCGTTATGAGACGCGATGCGCCTGGTTCCCCCTCCAGGTGCATGGATTCCCGTGGTATTCCCAAACCACATTCCACCTCGGGACATACCGGCACATACTCGACATACTTTCCCAAGGTGTCTCTCAGAAACCGGTCGAGTTTGTGGCCGCCGTCATATCTAACGGGTTCCCCAAGCAAACACGCACTGATACCTAACTTAATCTTTTCCATTCTTCCATCCGTCCGCACAATCGATCAGTTAAGTAAGGAGCCTTGCAGTGATCTTCCTCTGAACTTAAGTATAGCGAGGAACACAAAAAATACTCATTTGGCGCATAAAATCATGGTACAAATAGTTTCTTTTTCTAAATTCCTTAGCGAGTGTCCATCCGGAAACCTCGGTTGAAACACTAACAGTTTCCGATTCGGATTCTTCGACGTCGAAAAAAGGGATTTTTCGTCCTGGCCAGGAAATCGAGTGGTTGCGCGGAGGCGTATTTAGGTACCGCCTCGCGGAGCGTCGAGATTGATTGACACCGCCAGGACGGGAAAGGACCCTTTCCGGATGGAAACTGGCGAGGCAAGAGACTCATTTGTCAGCGCAGCCTTCAGATAAGACGTGCCACCTGTGCGGTCTTTCGGCCGGGAGTTCGAACATCTCTCAGCCGGTTTCGGGCCGGACGGTGCATTTTTGCTGCCTTGGCTGCCTGTATGTCTTTCAGATTCTGTACAACAGCCCGGAAGGCATCCCCGGCGATTACCGGAATACCGAACTCTACAAAGCTTGTGTTTCCGCCGGCCTCATTCCATCGGGAAAACCCGAAGACAAAAACGGTGTGGCACCGCCGCCGACGACGGCCGGCGGCGCTTCCCGCTCGCCAACCCTGGCCGGCGGTCCCGGTTCCCAAGCCATCGAGGAAGGCCTCTCGCAGGAACTTTCCATCAGGATCGAAGGAATGTGGTGCGTAGCCTGTTCGTGGCTTATCGAACAGCTTCTGCGCAAAATGGACGGAGTGCTGAGCGCGGGCATCTTCTTTTTTTCGGACATAGCCCGCATCAGGTACATGCCCCACTGCGTCCAGCCCGAAGCAATCATGGAGAGCATCTCCCGGCTGGGCTACAGAGCCTCTCCGGTCGAATCCTCCCTTGATTCGGGCCAAAGCAGGGACCTGGTCGTCCGGCTGGGGGTCTCCGCTATTCTCAGTATGAACATTATGATGATCTCATTTGCGCTCTGGGCCGGCTTTTTCGAGGAAATCGGACGACAGGGAGCGGCCTTTTTTTCCTACACGCTCTGGGTGATCGCCTCCCCCGTTGTCTTCTATGGAGGCTGGCCAATCCTGCGCAGGGCCTTCCGGGGCATCGGGCGGCGGACCGCCACCATGGACACGCTGATAGGGATCGGCGTTCTCTCGGCTTATCTTTACAGCGTTATGGCAATGTTGCGGGGAAGCCTTCACGTATATTTCGATACCGCCTCGATGCTCGTCACACTCGTTCTGCTCGGCAGATTTATCGAAATGCGGGCAAAAGAGAAGATCTCGGGGACGATCACCGCGCTTTTCCACGCGGCAAGAGGGAAGGTGCGAATCGAGCGCGGCGGCAGGGAGATATGGACGGCGCCGGACAAGGTGGCCCGGGGCGATTTGTTCCTGGTATTTCCCGGCGAGCGCGTCCCGGTTGACGGTCGCATTCTTTCCGGACAGGCCGTTCTGGACGAATCCGTAGTCACCGGGGAGTCGCGTCCGGTAAAAAGGGGACCTGGAGCGGACGTGCCGGCAGGATCGCTCCTCCTCGATGGAGAGGCGAAGTTTGAGGCCGACCGTCCGGGGGACCAGAGTTCCCTCAGCCAGCTAATCGCGCTGATTCAGGAGGCGCTGTCCACCAAGAACCGATTCGAGCTGTTCGCGGACCGCGCCATGCGGGTCCTGGTCCCGGCTGTGCTCGTGATCGCCGCTTCAACAGCCGTCTTCCTTCTGGCCTCCTCACTCCCGCCGGGCGAGGCTCTTCTGCGGGCGTTGACCATACTCGTAATAACCTGCCCCTGCGCTCTCGGGATAGCCACCCCTCTTGCCAGGGTTGCCGCAATCGCCACGGCGCGCGCCTCCGGCATTCTCATCCGCAACCCCGCAGCGCTCGAACGGGCCGAGCGCCTGGACGTAATGATTTTCGATAAAACAGGGACCTTAACCGAAGGCGGCTACGTTCTGCGCCAAACGGTGACGCGCGGGGCAAACGCGGACGACGCGCTGCGGCGGGTCGCCTCGGCGGAAGTCAAATCGGATCATTTCCTGGCCCGTGAGATCGTGAAGGCCGCGCGCCAAAAGTCTATGGAACTTGAGGAAGTCCTGTCTTTCGAGCCCATGGAGGGGTTGGGGATAATCGCTCTGACCCGGTCCGGCGAAGTGATTGCCGGCGCCCGGCGCTTGATGCTCAACTACGGGCTGGAGTTTTCGGATGAACTCCGGGACCGGGCGAACGCTTTCGAGACCGATGGATCAACGGTCGTCTTCTTTGCCTGGAGCGGCTCGGTCAGAGGTTTTTTTGTCTTTGGAGACAGACTGAGAGACAACGCGCCCGAAATAGTATCCCGGCTCCGCGCCGAGGGCGTCTCGGTATGGATAGTCTCCGGGGATTCGGAAGAAACCACCCGGGCGCTCGCACTCCGGTCCGGGGCAGACAACTATGCCGGACAAAGGCGTCCGCAGGATAAGGTTGAAATAATTAAAGACTTCCAGGCGCAGGGCAAACGAGTCGCGATGGTCGGCGACGGAATAAACGACGCGGCGGCGCTCGCCGCCTCGGACCTTGGAATAACGCTCGGAGCGGGAGCAAACCTTATCCGGGAATGCTCCGACGCGGCGATTCTCGGAGACGATCTGCTAAAGATATCGGGACTGCTCGGCCTTTCCCGGTTTTCTTTCAAAATCATAAAGCAGAATCTCTTCTTTTCCTTCTTCTATAACGCCCTGGGGATTCCACTTGCGGCCGCGGGCATTCTAAACCCGCTGATCGCCGCCTTCGCCATGTTCGTCAGCAGCCTCACCGTCATCTGCAATACCCTGAGGATTTCCAGATTCACTCCAGATCGAATTGCCGGAATTCGGAGATCGGGAAATGAATAGACCCGGTCCCATCAATCTCCTGGCTAACCGGGTATATCGCTTCTGCGTTTTGTTGTTCTTCACGGCTATGGCCAGAGCCTTCTTGGTCCCCACCATAACGACCAGCTTGCGTCCCCGGGTAATCCCGGTGTAGATCAAATTCCGTTGCAGGAGCATGTAATGTTGCGTGTGAACGGGAATGACAACCACCGGATACTGTGACCCCTGCGCCTTGTGAACTGAAACGGCATATGCCAGCACAACTTCATCAAGATCGGCAAAATCATAGTCCACCTCCCGGCCGTCGAACGAGATGGTTATTTCCTGGGCTTCATGGTCGATGCCGGTGATCCTCCCGATATCTCCGTTAAAGACACCTTTGTCATAATTATTTTTGATCTGCATGACCTTATCACGCACTCGAAAACTGCGTCCCCACCGGGTCACATCTTTTTCTGACGGATTGAGCACATTTTGCAATCGGGCATTAAGGTTCTCGGCGCCGACGGTCCCCTTATGCATGGGGGCCAAGACCTGGACGTCATCTATGGGATCAAACCCGAACCGGTTCGGAATTCGATCCTTTACAAGTTCCAGAATAAGCTGCACGACGTCTTCAGGGTCTTCTTTGTGGATGAAGAAGAAATCATTCAGCTCTCCGTTGGAAGGTTTAAAGGAGGGTACGACACCGCTGTTGATTTTATGGGCATTGACGATGATGGAGCTCTGTTGAGCCTGGCGGAATATCTCATTTAGCTCCACTACGCTGACTGTTCCGGACGAAATGACGTCATTGAGAACATTGCCGGCGCCGACGGAAGGAAGCTGGTAGATATCCCCGACCATGATAAAGATCGCACGTGGAGGGATTGCTTTCATGAGGTGATGCATCAGGATACAGTCCACCATTGAAAACTCATCGACTATCAGCAAGTCACATTCCAGCGGATGTTCCTCGTTTTTCTGGAACGCTGCCTTCTTCGGGCTGAACTCAAGGAGCCTGTGAATGGTCCTTGCCTCAAAGCCCGTGGCTTCACTCATCCGCTTCGCTGCTCTCCCGGTAGGTGCTGCGAGGAGAATATTCACTCCAAGAGCTTTGAAGATTTTGAGGATGGAGTTGATGATGGTCGTCTTCCCGGTGCCGGGCTGGCCGGTGAGCACCATGATTTTAGATCGGCAGGCACTCTTAACTGCATCTACCTGCCTGTCCGCCAAAGTGATGGAGAGTCTCTCCTGAACCCACTGGACAGCTTTATCGGCATCGATTTCTCTGATGGATCTTCGGCCATTGCCGAGAGTTCTCAGCCGCCGGGCGATACTTGTTTCGGCCAGGTGGAATTTGGCCAGGTAGACGGCCTTATTGTTCTCCCGGAAACTTCCCGGGTCTTCTTTAAGGTCTTCAATTACGATCATTTTGTTCAGAGCTATGGTTCCGAGAGCTTTTACGATGACCTCGCGGTTTATCTGGAGAATCGTATTGCATTTTTCGATGAGTGATTCGCAGGGATAGTAAACATGCCCCTCATCGGAGAGTTCGTGAAGAACGTAAAGGATGCCTGCTTGTGCCCGAAGCTCGGAGTCCTTCCCGAATCCAAGTTTTTCAGCAATCCCGTCAGCGGTGACAAAACCGATTCCGAAAATGTCCGTTGCCAGGCGGTAGGGATTTTCCTTCACTACTTTGATCGATTCATTCCCGTACTGCTTGAAAATCTTTGCTGCATACCCTGAACTCACTCCGTGGCCTTGAAGGAATATCATCACCTCACGGATTTCCTTCTGGTCCCCCCAGGCCTTTTTTATCATCCGGATGCGCTTGGCGCCAATTCCTTCAACTGTGGAGAGCTTTTCGACATCGGCTTCAATGACATCGAGTGTGTCCTTGCCGAACTTTTTTACGATTCTCTTTGCCATGACGGGTCCGATTCCTTTTATGAGACCGGAACCCAAATATTTTTGAATGCCGTTAACTGAGGCCGGGATCATCGATTTGTAAAAGACTATCTTGAACTGTTCGCCAAATTTGGGGTGGTTTGTCCACTCGCCCTGCATTTTGATGACTTCGCCGGGCATGGGGGCCATGAGGTTTCCGACCACACATACCAGGTCCTGCCGGCCTGGAACCTTCACCTTTGCAATGGTGAAGCCATTTTCTTCGTTGGTGAAGGTGATCCTCTCGATCTGTCCCTGCAGTTCTGCGAGCATGCCATCCTCTTCTAAAAATCCGTTCCGTAGTGCAGAATATATCACAGAACGGAGAAAGAGAGCATTTTGACCGGCTAATGGGCGGAGATGTCCTCTTCTCCCCTGGCTCGCGGGAAGATATCGGACCTGAAATTACCAGGTGATTTTGCAACCGGCAAGGAAACCTGAACTACTCATGCCGCCGTCAGGGAAAGCAGATCCGGGCCTGTCGGAGGAAAACAGGGGTAGAGCGGGCATGGCGGCAAGAAAGATCTGCATGAAGGGCCGGGTTTGGCGTATCAGGCTTGTTGTTGCTTCGAACCATTTTTCAGCGAAACTTCACAAGAGACACTAAGAAGTTCAAAGCCCGCCGCCATCCGGAAACAGGTTTGGAAGCGGAGTTGGAAACCGGTCTGGAGACGGGGCTGTGAACGGGGCTGGAAACCTGTCTGGGCTTGCCGCCGTTTATGTCCGCCACCACTTCTTCGACGATCGCCGAATCGATGGGGTTGCGCTGGTAGCCGAGACCGGTGATCAGAGCATTGTCGCACAGGATATTGATAACCCGCGGAATTCCACGTGCTTCCTCAATGATTATATTCATGGCATCTTGAGTAAAGATCGGCGAATAAAACGTCGATGCCTTCATGAGCCTGTGGACGATATAGGCCATGCTCTCGTCGGGACCAAGCGGGTTTATCCGGCCGTAAACAGCGATTCGCTGTTTGAGCTGCCTCAATTCGGGCATTTCCAGTTTTGTCTCGAGCTCAGGTTGCCCGACCAGTATTATCTGCAGCAGTTTATCCTCGGCAGTCTCCAGGTTCGAAAGCAGTCTGAGGCGCTCGAGGGTATCGGTGGGCATATTCTGAGCTTCATCTATTATGAATATGATGGATTGCTTTTTATTATATTCTCTTATTATATATTGAAAAAGCCGGTTTACAAGTTCATAAGCATCTTCATTTGCAACCGGAATGCCCAATTCGAAAACAATCTGCTTTAGAAGTTGATGGAATGAAAGTGCCGTATTGAATATATAAATTATTTTGAACTTATTCGGGTCTATTTGTTGCAAGTAAGATCTTAAAATCGTTGTTTTCCCCACTCCGACTTCACCGGTTATGGCGATGAATCCCTTCCTCTGCTCAATCCCGTAGACGATTGATGAGATGGCTTCCCTGTGGCTGGCGCTGAGGAAAAGAAACTCCGGATCCGGAGTTATGTGGAAGGGATGCTTCTCTAGTTTGTAAAAATTGAGATACATATTTACCTGAGAGTTTTAAATAATTTAACGGCATCGACCGGCGCAGGGAGATTGATTGTTTTTTCGCTTCAGCCGGAGCGCCTGCACCGCGAAAATCCTCTCTATTCGGATTCAGCCGCAGATTTGTCGCCCCCCCGCATCAAACGCATGCTCTGAGTCATGGAGGAATAGCTCGTCGGATCCTCCGTGAAGGAAGCCACGCGCTTTTTGGGTAAATCAATTTCGACGCTGTCGTAGTTTTTATCGATCAGCTCGATTATCAAATCATTCAGGGAAATGTCGATATCGGCGGCCAGCAGACGCAGTTTCCTGTAGGTAGTATCCGACATTTTCAAAAGAAGCTGATTAGTATTTTCCTCTTCCATTCACTTTCCCTTCCAGTAAATTTATTTTGGAATAAATTATTTTAAGAGAGATCGCGGAGCTTTCAAAAATACAGCATTCCTGTCATTGCTGTCAACAAATTTAAATTTTCACGGTTTTTGACACGCGCCCCTCGCAACCCCGGCCTAACCGGCCCGCAACGTTGTTGGCGCCGGGAGACGCTCGGCGTCCTGCGCCCTCACATGGCCCGCCTCGGACCCGATCCGTGGTTCGCCATAGCCGTAAACTGTGGAAAGGAGATGCCCAATAGGCGCTCTTGGGTAGCCGTGATACCTCGTCATCCGGGCGCGAAGCCCAAGAGGTTATGGGAGGGCGGCGATTCCCACTCCGACGGGCCGTTAAAGGAGATACCATGCCGCCGAAGAAGGTACCTCCATTCCTCGCCCGTGAGATCAGCCTTTTTCCGACCCGACCCCTGACACCCGACACCCGACACCCGATACCCGACACCTGCCCCCCGGATGCTTACTGTCTCGTCATAGTTTTGTACCCGGCATATGTGCAGGGAGGAGGATACATGGACACATAGCCGTTCAGTTGCTGGCAATCATCCGACACCGTGCCGCTCCATTTCTCGCTGCAGCAATCGCTGGTAGGCGATTTCAAATCCAGGGCGACATTCGGTGGATTATAGGTCCCGGTAATCTTGTATGTACCTGTACATGACCCGGTTAACCTGGTCATGGTGCCGGTGATAGAGGTGCCGTTTTGCGTCAGGTTCCAGCTTTCCCAATATAGCTCGGACCACTTCCCTGTCAGCTTGCAGGCGCTCGGGCCGGCCTGGATGGTGTAACCCCCGCCTTTAATCATGCCGCTCACTACCAGGGCAAGCTTGTCCCACTGCCCGGCGCTCAGGGTCTTGGTAAAGGTGTAGGGCACGGACGTGGTGCTGGTGATGGGGGTCTTCAGGGCGCCGCCCTTCATGCCGATGAAATCGAAAGTGAAGTCCCCGCCGGCCGCCCCCGTTACGGTAATATTGAGCTTTGTGACGCTGCCGGCCAGGGGGAATTCATAATACCTGGCTGCCCTGGGATAGACCCCGTCGGTGATGGAAAAAGTGTCGTTGTTGCCGGAGATTCCTTCTTTCATCGATATGGGAACATGGTGCAGGGGACCGTATGTAGTCCCGCAACTCGTCACCTTCACCTTATTTTCGGTATATCCATAGATGCCGGCATTGCTAAGGTCCTTGACGTAATTCGCCATGTTCCAATCATTCAGGAATTTATAAAAGCTCAGAGCCTCTTGCAAAATTCCCTTATCGACAAAGTTCCTTTATCGTCATTCCGGCATGCTTTAAGCCCGAATCCAGCAGCGCCGCCGCGTTCCCGGGACGCGGTTTGAACGAGGATGAAACTTCAGGAAGTTTCATAAGAGGTTTTTCAAGGGTTTCTGGCCCTCGGCTTCCGCTTGGGTGACGGTTTTG
>JBEKXG010000062.1:0-13184 GCA_049512295.1 Syntrophobacteraceae bacterium | reverse complement strand
AAGTCTATGATGGAAATCGTACCTTCCTGATTTTGAACGCCCTTGCACGCCTTTCTGGTTTCCGCCGGGTATTGAAGATCGGCCAGTATTGTGTCGGCGATGGCGGGGTTGGTGACGAAGAGGCTTGCCTCCTTTTTGACCTTAGATTTTATCGCGTCCATCTTCGTCCTGGAATCCGCCGCATTTTTCCGCTCCCGGATCGTGGACGACCGGGAGGTTTTTGTTTCCCGAGCACCTTGCGTACCGGCCGATGAGGCCTTCAGCCCGGGATCGGGCGCGTTCGCGCTTTCGGGCTTTGCCGCTGACGATCTCCAGGACTCCCCGTGGACCCTGGCGTCGTTGGCAGGCGCCGCAATGAACTTTTTAAGTTCGCCGGCAAAATCGCCCCAGGTTACAGTATGGTCCGTTTTTTCATTTTCGCTTCCAAGAAAGGATCCCCGCAGTTGCGATGCGTTTACCTGTCCTGATTGCATTATCTCACCCACCTCGCGGGACGTGGAAATTTGCTGGAGTTGTTTGAGCGAAACCCAACATTTTATTCCCGTGGATTTCACAAGCTTCCGGACCGATTTACGAGCAAACTTGATTCCAAGAATGCGGCAGTGGAAAAACCAGCCGTGAGCCCAAAACGCTCCACCGAATCGCTCAATTTGCCGGCCGTGGATTCAACAGTCGGAACCTGTTTTTCTGCGGTTTTGCCCAAAATTTCGCTCGGCGTCTTCTCTTTTCCATCGGTCTCCACGCCCCGCGAGGTTTCTCGAAGCTGTGCCGAAATTTCCGTCTGGTAGGTCGTTGGGACAGGCGCCTTAACCTGAATTTCTTGAGAGGAGCCCGCGGTCCGGTTCTGATCGCTGTCAAAAGACCATTCACTCGAAGGATATTCGGCTGCAACCGTTTTTATCCGCGCCGCCTCAGACTGTCCGGCGACGTCCTGCGGAAGCCTCGAAGAACTCAGTGTCAAACGAGCCCTGTCGGCCTGTTTTTCCACCCCTTTGACCGGGGGAGCCAGGTTCTGGGCCTGAGCGACCGAGCCTTCATGAGGACCGCCGGGCGCGGGGGTTACATCTGCTTCTACTTCCGGATGCTGCAGGCCCGCGGACACGATCGTTGCGTCAAAGTTTTCCAAAATCGGGTCCAAACCCTCGACAGGCATCCGTACTGCTTCATGCCGGACAGATGGCGAGGCGGCGGCTGGATCTGGAGATGATCCAGCCCGGCCGCTCACGCCTTTTGTTCCGGCTTCCATGCCGAGCGCAGCCCTTTCGCGGTCCCGAGCCTTCATGGAAATTTTGCCCGCGATAAGCCGCTCATCAGACTTCAAGTTGTCTGAAACAGCCTCAATAGAGTGTTCGCAGACATCTTGCGCACTTACACTTTGAACTTCAGATGGCGTACTTTTAACCGCCGGGACGAAAGTCTGTTTGGTCGAAGCATTTTCGGAATCTACTGAAATAAAAGAGGGAAGAACACTTGCCACAAGACTCACCGTCTGGCCTGTTTTCATACCTGCAGCCGTTTTCGCTGTTTCCGCCGAACCGGATAGAGATCCCGATCCTGTTAGCTGCTTCTGTGCCGTATCGGCCTGTTGCAAAACCTTTTCGATCAACCCCCTAAACTGGCCGGGGGTGTAGAATCCTTCGGTCTTGATCCGGACAGACGACTGAAGGGTCCCTGCGGATGCCAACCGTTCCTGCTTAGTACCGCCCTCCCTCGCGATTATTGATTCCACCAGCGTACGGACGTGTTCCGCCGGGACTTGGGCCAGATTTGCGGGACCAATCGTGGGCTGAGTGTCCAGAAGAGATTTCAAGTCTTTGATGGAAACCGAACCTTCCTTATTCTGAACGCCCTTGCACGCCTTTCTGGTTTCCGCCGGGTATTGAAGATCGGCCAGTATTGTGTCGGCGATGGCAGGGTTGGTGACGAAGAGACTTGCCTCCTTTTTGGCTTTCGATTTTATCGCGTCTATCTTCGTCCTGGAATCCGCCGCATTTTTCAGCTCCCCGACAGTGGACGACTGAGAGGTTTTTGTTTCCGGAGCGCCTTGCGTACCGTCGGATGAGGCCTTCAGCCCGGGATCGGGCGCGTTCGCGCTCTCGGGCTTCGCCGCGGACAATCTCCAGGGATCCCCGGGGACTCTGGCATCGTTGGCCGGCGCCGCAATGAACTTTTTAAGTTCGCCGGAAAAATCGCCCTTGATTATACCATGACCGATTTTTTCATTTTCGCTTCCAAGGAAGGATGCCAGTAGTTGCGAAGCGGTTACCTGTATCGATTGCATTATCTCTCCCACCTCGCGGCGCGTAGAAATTCGATAGAGTTGTTCGACCGAAACTCAACATTTTATTCCCGTGGATTTCACGAGCTTCCGGATGATTTACGAGCAAACTTGATACCAAGAATGCGGCTACCAAAAATACTCTAATATCAAACACTTACAATGGGATGTTTTCTTTCGGCAGATTTTGCCGAGTTTAGGGAGGAATTTTTTTCTCGGAGTGGGCGCAAATATTTCCTCTTCGGCCGGATTAGACCCTCACGTCTTCGGATTTGAGGAACGGGTCGGAAAGCATTGCAAGGGCGATTTGCCCCTCTTCTCTGAAACGGCTCCGGACGGCCGCCTTGGTCACAGGTTCGGACGACCCGAACTGGCCCGCTCTCATATCGTAAACAGAGCCGATCAATTGGGCCATTTTAACTCCACCGTTTTTGGTCTGTGCTCGTCCGATCGCCTTGGTGAAGATCTTTACCGCGCCATGTGGGCCATGCTGAACGGCCGTACTCCAGAGCACCTCCTGAAGTGCCCTGGGCGCTTTAGAGATATCCAGACCGGTTCGTTCCGAAATTTCCTGTAGGGCAGGCAAATAATGGCTTTTCTCGATGAAATCGAACTGAAGTTTTGAAAACCGGCCAGGGTCTGCGGCTGTTATCTTTTTCCAGACTTCGGGCATTTTCCCGTGGCGGCTGCCGGTGTTTGCCGGTCCGGCGGCTTTCAGTTTACCGGCCAAGTCCGGCGCCCGCTCGGACAGGTAGTCTATAAAGAGTTTCATCGTACCTGGCCTGGAGGCAATCTGGTAGGTCCCGTAGGATGTCCCCCCGTTATAGTCATAGCCGACACCCCCCGGACCTTTTTCGCCCGACTCGAAATGAGCGGACAGGGCGCCGATTTCCTGCCCCTGACAAACTTTCGTCCTGACCTCCTGCGCCGATGTGCAAACCCCGGCAGCGTTTGAAATTCCGCCCCGCTGACCGGCACTTCCCAGCCCCTGCGAGTAGATGCCACCGATACGGTTCGGGCCGGATGAAACGGCCGCCATGGCGATTAGAGCAGAGGCAGCCAGATTATTGACGTTCTGCGCGTCCAGACCATGGGCCGCACCCGGGTTTTTCGCGGCCCTGTGGTGATCATGTTTGACCACCTCCGAGGATGCGGGCTTGTTTCGAAGACTGGCTGCCGGCTGGCTTTTTTCTTTAGCTTTTAACCCGTTCAGAAGGGTTTGAAACACATTGGAATTTTCAGCTTTTTTGTTAGAGGTGGATTTAGTGGCTTGAGTGGGCTTTCCGTTTGCTTCAACCCGGCCAGTTTTTTGGAAATGATCGACCTTGACTGCCATGAGCGTGCGCCTCCGGATATTTGTCCGACGAAAGACTTATGCAAAAGCCGTGCTTGAGGACGGATATCTGTAAACGAAGAAAGGAGGGCGGAAATCGAAGTGCGAAAGACACTGCTCACAGTGGGCTGGGGTGAAACTCGCCCCTGCACTGCTCACTGCTTCTCCAGTATTAGGACGGGGGTCCCGGGCTCTGCCCACCTGAAGAGCGCTTCCGCCTTATCGATCGGCAGAATCACGCAGCCGTGCGAGCAGTGCGCTGCAAAGACATTTCCCGCGTGAATCCAGACGGCTTCGTAGATGCGGAGCGAAAACGGCATCCAGGCGCGTGTTCCAAAGTCATTGGGGTATGAGCTCGAAGTGTGTTCGCCGTCCTTTTCCTCGACCCGATAGAGTCCGGCTTTTGTATCCTGCCCGGAAATGCCCGTGCAGGCCTGGCTGTCGCCGACGAGCACCCCTGATTCATACCATCCGATAAAAGCAGTGTCCTTAACCACCAGGATGAGCTTAGGCGCGTGCAGTTTTTCAGGCAACAGGGCGGGCATCGGGGTCCAGTCCCTGTAAGCGTTGAAGTCCCCGGGGACCTTAAGTTTTCGGCCCTGCCGGATATCTTCGCGAATGTAGAAAGATTCCTTGGTATTGAGCCTGGAAAGTATCTCACGGCAGCTATTCAAGTCGAGCGAGGGGTCCGACCTTTCGAGAGCGAGCAGTTCCTCCTCGGAAATGACCCGCTCCACCCAGGAGAGGTCCGGGTGCTTTGTGGCGGCAAAACCGGTTTGCCCTCCAGGGAGGCAAAACCAGGATACCAAAACGAAAAGAAAAATAAATAACTTCATTTACTCTCCAGGTGAGTGAGCCGGACCGGCCCCGTACCCCGTCGCTCCAATAACGAGTATGGGCATGGACCTCATGTTCAATTCCGGCTTTGAATGATTAACTTAAGTAAAACTAAATCAAGCAACGGTAAAAGGGGATTTTCCGTACCTCCGCAACCACAGAGAGTTTCGTGGTTTTTCAGTTTTCCGAAATGATTTTATTATCATTATCTTCCCCTTGCCAGATTTAACTCTTCCAGCTTGCCCGTTGCTTTCAGTCTATTGCTTTCGAGGAGGGCCGCCGTATGGAAAGATACTTTATGAAGATGCCGGAGGATATGTTCTGCGAGGTATGCTCCGAGAAAAGAGGGATAAATCCCGATACTCTCAAGGAAGTCATCATCCTTGCCGTCGAAATTGCCCGTGAGGGCAGGGAGGGAAGAAGAATCGGGACAATGTTCGTGGTCTCGGACTCGGAAAATGTCATGAAGCATTCTCGCAGTTTGATCCTCGACCCTCTCCTGGGGCATCCGGATCATATGAAGAAAATCTCCGACACCGATATGCGTGAAACGGTCAAAGAACTTGCTCAACTGGACGGGGCTTTCGTGGTTTCAGATGAGGGAACGGTCGTTTCCGCCTGCCGCTACCTGGACTCTTCCTCAGAGGGAATTGACCTGCCGCTGGGCCTTGGCAGCAGGCACATGGCGGCGGCATCCATATCGAAGCTGACCAACTCGGTAGCCGTGGTGGTCTCCGAGAGCTCGGTGGTCCGAATCATCGACGACGGGGAAATAGTCTCGGAAATAATCCCCGAACTCTGGATGTTCAAAAGATACTCCGCCCTCAGCAAGGGCAAGATAGTGGAACAGGAAATAATAGTCAGCACCATCGAGGATTAAGAATGATATCCGTTCAGGGATTTAGGAATTAATCGCTCAATCCTTCGTCATAAGAACACCTTAAGGTAATCTGGCCTCAATCGTGCCCGTAGAATGTTTCTTCTTGCTCGGCCATGTGAACCAGAATCGGCACAGGCTCAAACCTGGGGCCGTGAGTTGAGGACAGATCTTCCATTTCGGAGACGATCCGTCCTATTCCCGCCGAATCCAGGTAGCGGAATGGTCCGCCCAGAAAAGGCGGAAAGCCGAGCCCGAAGACTGCTCCCACGTCGCCGTCCTCGGGACAGGATATAGTCCCCTGCTGGAGGCACATGGCGGCTTCATTCACCATCAGATAGACGAGTCTTTTCCATATTTGCGAAGAGTCTATGCTCTTTCGTTCTTCTCCGTCAAAAAAGCCATAGATATTCGAATTAACCGGCTTGGAATGTTCAAGGCCCGGAATACGCACCCTGTCAATCAATCGCGGCTGGTGGTCATAGAAGCCCGTGCCTTTTTTTTTGCCGGCGTACCCGGATTTCAGTATCAATTCAAGGGCCGGGGGGGCGTGGATGTCGCGGTGGGCAAAAAACTCTTCGAGTTCGCGCACAACATGCGCGGCGACGTCTATTCCCACCTCATCCAGAAGCTCGAGCGGCCCCACCGGGAAGCCGAACATCCTGATTGCGGCGTCCACTTCCTCGACAGCAGCTCCTTCCTCGATCAATTTTATTGCCTCAAGCACAAAAGGCGTCAGTATGCGGGTCGTATAGAAGCCCGGTCCGTCTCTAACCACGATGACCGTCTTGCCCTGCCTGCGTCCCACCGAAACGGCGGTGGCCAGGACCCAGTCCGCACAGCGTTCCGTGGCGATCACTTCGAGCAGCGGCATCTTCTGCACGGGCGAGAAATAGTGCATTCCGATCACGTTTTCCGGGCGAATGGATGCCTCCGCAATACGGCTTATGGGGATCGCTGATGTGTTGGAGGCAAATATGGACTCCGGTGAGGTGATCGACTCCACTTCACGCATGACTTGATGTTTTATCGCAAGGTCTTCGAAAACCGCCTCGATGATCAGACCTGCCCCGGCCAGATTGGCGTAATCCAGGGTGGGTATGACCAGGCTGTAGAGTTTGTCCCGCTTGACCGGGTTGAGCTTCCTTGATCGGGCCCGCCGATCCAGCGATTGCCAGATTTCCTTGAGGCTCATGGAAAGGTTTTCCTGCGACACGTCCTTTATCGCCACCTTGTACCCGCTCTGTGCCGACACAGCCGCGATGCCGGTCCCCATGAACCCGCTTCCAACCACTCCGAGCAGGTCAACCTGCCTTGGCTCCGCCCCGTAGTGTTTCCTTTTGAGTGCCGTCCGGACGAAAAACAGCCGCCGAAGCGACTGGGACTGAGGGGACACGACCAGTGGACCGAAGCCCTCTATTTCGGCCTTGAAGCCATCGGACATGGTGCCCGCAACCCCCGCTTCCACACAGTCGATTATCCGGAAAGGCGCCGGATAGTGGTCGTCGCTGTGTCTTGCAACCCGCCGGCGGGCCGCGTCGAAATAGAGCTTTCGTACCGGGGGGATGGTCGCGAGCAGCCAGTCAAGTGAAAATACCGCCGGGTAGGAAACCTTCATCGGAAATTTTTTCCGCAGAAACGGTACGCACCTTTTTACCGTAACCGGCAGGTCCTCCGGATAGACTAGGATATCGACCAGGCGCAAAGATCTTGCCTCTGCGGCGCTCAGACTCTTTCCGGTCAGCATAAGCGGGAGCGCTCTTTTAATCCCTACCGTGCGGGTCAGGCGTTGCGTTCCGCCTGCTGCCGGCAGAATCCCGAGTGTTACTTCCGGCAGACCCAGCACCGTTTTATTGGAGTCGGTGGCAATCCGGAAATGACAGGCAAGCGCAAGCTCGAGCCCGCCGCCCAGACAAGCCCCGTTAATTGCGGCGATTGAAGGGTAATGGAGGTTGGAGATGCGGTTGAAAAGGGCGTGCGCGCGTGCGAGGATTTCACTTGCATGCCCGGGTTCGCTCATCCTGTCGAAATCCCGGATATCGGCCCCCGCGATGAAGTTGTCCTTCTTGCCGCTGATAAAGACGAGGGCCTTTGCAAAATGGTCTGTCTCCACTTCGTCGAGTACGCCTTCGATCTCTGAGATGAGCTGTTCGGACAGCGTGTTTACCCGGTCACGCGGATTCTCTATGAAAGCGAACAGGACCCCATCTTCATGCTTTTCGAGTCTCACAAAATCCATACATCCTCCCCCGCCATCAGAGAAATTACGAATTATGAATTAGCAATCAGGAATTAAATGAACTCCTCCTTTCCTAATTCTTGATTACTATTTTCAATTACCCGAGGCGCTCTATGAGCATTGCATGCCCGAGGCCGCCAGCCGCGCAGCTTGCGATAATGCCCAGATTGCCATCTTCGCGCTTAAGCCTGTCGCAACAGCTTATGAGAAGCCGAATGCCCGTTGCGCCAAATGGGTGGCCGATGGAAAGAGATCCTCCCCGCGTATTCAGCCGGTCCATGCTTATTTCGCCGACTTTCGCGGAAAGGCCGAGCTTTTCGCGGGCAAAGACGTCGCTGTTGAGGGCGTTCAGGTTCGCGAGGACCTGCCCGGCAAAGGCTTCATGGAATTCGAAAACATCGATCGACGAAATAGCGGCGCCGGTTTGTTGGAGCAGCTTCGGGATCGCATAAGCCGGACCCAGGAGAAGCTCATCGTCGGGATCGCACCCGTGGAAAGAAAACCCGGCAATCCGAGCTACAGGTTCGTACCCGAGGCTTTTTGCCTTCCGGTAGGACATGAGCAGGACCGCCGCCCCGCCATCGCTGAGAAAAGAGGAATTCCCGGCGGTTGCCGTCCCGAAAGGAAAATAAAAGACCGGGGGAAGCTTCGCGAGCCTTTCCAAAGTGGCGTCGCCCCTGATTCCATTGTCTTTTTCGATAGTCTTGAATCGTGGCGGGGCCTGCGACGGCAGAATTTCATCCAGAAAAAGACCGTTGCGGGTCGCCTCTGAGGCGAGAAGATGAGACCTCAACGCGTACCGGTCCTGCTCCTCCCGGCTGACGCCCCAGCGGGCTGAGAGCCTGTCGGAGCTCTGGCCCATGGTCAACCCGTTTGAAAACTCAGCAATCTCCGGGACTTCCGGGAGAAAGTGGCCGAGCCGGAGACCGGAGGCCCACTTGATCCAGTCGACAGGATTCTTGAGGCGCCGCATCTCCATCAGTTTGCGCCTCATCGGACGCTTGAGAAGAATGGGTATGTTGCTGAGACTCTCCGTTCCCCCGGCTATGGCCGTATCAGCTTGACCGCACGCTATGAGCCCGGCGGCCTGCGAAATTGCCTGGGCTCCCGATATGCAAGCCATCGCAATGGTATGGGCCGGGATTTGAAGCGGCAGGTTCGCCCCGATCAGAGCCTCACGGGCGACGTTGCTCGTTCGTGGTTCGTTCAGCACGCACCCGAAAAGAACATGCTCGATTTCCCGGGGCCGCAGGCCCACTTTGTCAATAACCCCTTTCAGGGCCATTCGCGCGAGGTCGTAACTGACAAGGTCTTTGAAATCGGTTCCCGAGCGCAGAAAAGGTGTCCGGCAACCCGCCACTATTACAGGAGAAGAGTCATTTAGCTGCGTCAGCATTTTGTTTTCCCGGATTACGGCCTTAATTGAAAATAAACATTTAAGGCGTTAAGCGCTTGATGAGCCAAACATTTAGTTGAGTGCGCGGCAAAAATGCTGTCGGGAATGAATTGCCCGCCCTGCGAACTAAAATAAGTCACAACTTTGGTTCATCAACACGGGACAGATCGCAGGAAGAAACTTTCGGTGGGGGAATAACTAATTGCAAGCTGATCGAATTTTCTCCTTTTTTGCCAAGGAGCCATGATTATTCCCGAATTCAGAAAACCTGAACGGCTGGCAGGAATTTTCTTGCATTTTTCATCGCGTTTTATAAAAATCCAATAGCCTGCTAGATAGACCAACCCGGGGCCAGGCGCATATCAAATCGGAAACTGCCGGTGTCTCATCCGGTGTTTCCTGATCGACACCCGACTAAACCGCTGGACTAAGCACTCTTTCGGAACAGATCGAAGGAGGCGCCCTCGACACAAGTCTTGCGGGATTTGTAGATTTGTATTCCTTTCTGTATAGCTGCTCCAACCGGCGTCAGGAGAAAAGATGGAAGTAAAACTGCTCAACATCGGTTTTGGCAACACGGTGATCGTCAATCGCGTGGTAGCGATCGTATCGCCTGCATCTGCACCCATGAAAAGGCTGAAAGAAGACGCAAGGCAGGGAAATAAACTAATAGACGCGACCATGGGCCGCCGCACCCGTTCAATAATCGTTACCGACAGCGACCATGTAATCCTGTCCGGCGTTCAGGCCGAAACCATCGCCCAACGGCTTCTTCTGGACGGAAACTCCAAAGAGGCCAACCTGATAAAGCAGTCTTAGAATCTATGCTCCATCCATCCACTACCGGGCAGCTCTTTATCGTATCGGCCCCTTCCGGAGTCGGAAAATCCACTATCATCCGAAGTGTATCGGCAGATCGGCCAAAGCTGAAGTTTTCCGTATCCTGCACCACCCGCCCGATGCGCCCCGATGAAGTTCCCGGGAAGGACTATCATTTCCTGTCCAGGGATGAATTTCTGAGCGGGATAAAGTCGGGGCGTTTCCTGGAATGGGCCGAAGTCCATGGCAGGTTCTACGGAACAGACCGGCGCCCTGTCGAGAAATGGATCAAAGCCGGAAACGACGTACTCCTGGACATAGACGTCCAGGGAGCCCGTCTTGTCCGATGCGCCTATCCGGCCGCGCAAACCATCTTTATTTTGCCCCCTTCGATGCAGGCGCTTGAGGAGCGTCTCCGTAACCGGGCGACCGAAACCGAAGAGCAGCGCGCCATCCGGGTTGCGGCTGCCTGGCGTGAGATTCTGGAATCGCCATGGTACGACTACATCATCATCAACGACAACTTGCAGGAGGCAGTCGAGGACCTTAAGGCGATCCTGCGGGCTGGCCGATCCAGCCGGGCGGTTCAGGCAGCCAGGCTAAAGTCCTTTCTGATGGGATTGAGGGAGGAGCATAATTGAACCTGACAGGATTAAGAAGAAAGGAATAGAGATAGGCCGGCCTGCAGATGGAATGCCGGCGGGCCGTTAAGGCATCCCGGGAAGCCGCACTTATCGAGAATAAGGCTGGCCAACGCTATTTTCTAATCCTGTAAATCCTGTTAATCCTGTCTAAGTCTTTTAACCATGAAAAAAGTCCATTCCTCCGAACGCGAAATCTGGATCTCAGGAGTATATCCTGTGAGCGAGGCCCTGCGTGCGCACAAACTTGCTGCATGCGAGCTTGTGCTTTCCCGGAGCGATTCGAGAGGACTGGAACTCGAAGAGCTTGCACAAAAGCGAGGGATACCGGTCACCCTGAGCGCCCGCGAGCGTATCGCGGAACTGACGGGCCACGCGCACCACCAGGGCGTGGCGCTCAGGACATCGGAGTTTCCTTACGCTGAACTTGAGACCCTGCTTGAACAACCTCTTGCCGACCGGGAACCGCTCCTCGTCCTGGACAGCATACAGGACCCTCAAAACCTGGGGGCCATTCTCAGAAGCGCGTGTTTTCTGGGTGCAAAAGGGGTGATAATCCCTAAAGACCGCTCGGCGCGTGTGACCGCCGCCGTAATCAAAATTGCGGCGGGAGCTGCCGGGTATGTTCCGGTCGCCGGAGTCACCAATGTCGTCAGGGCGCTCAAGCAGATCAAATCGGCCGGCTACTGGGTGGTGGGCCTTCAAACTCGAGTGAGCACAAATTCATATGAGGCGGATTTTACCGTTCCCCTCTGCCTGGTGATTGGAAATGAACAAAAGGGAATCCGCCCACTGGTGAGAAGCGCGTGCGACCTGCTGGTGCAAATTCCAGCCGCAGGCCCCCTGGATTCGCTGAACGCCGCCGCCGCCGCTACGGTTGCTCTCTATGAAATTTTGCGCCAGAGACTCATACAGGGGAACCCCGAATGAACCGTAGTGTTGCCCTGCGTGGCCTTTGCTCTCTTCGTGACCGGCCCGCAACTTTACGCCCGGTACCCCACAGCTATTCTTGGCTTTCTTTCCTGCCCCTCACCCCGCTACGCTCCCTTCCTTCGCACTCTTTGTGACGGGGAAAAAAGCAGAGTTGGCTCTCAGGAGGGCGCTTTTACATTAAGCTCAGCGGCGATGCACCAGGAGGCTTTCGGAAGAGCGTGGCATGCGTTCATGCGCCGTCCGACGGAGTGCCCGGTTATGCTTTTCTTCTCTCACCGGGTTCTGCTCGGGAATTTTGGGAATTTGCCGATAGAAGTCGTAAAGATCGCTAACGATTTTAACTGCTTTCTCTATCCTCGTCATTTGCTTCAAGCTCCGAAATGTCCACACGGTCCTGATCTGAGCTTCGAGACCTTTTGAGCCATATAATATCCCGTCTGGCGGCAACAGGCACCAGCCCTGTCGCCGATTCCGCAAGGTCGGCGTCCCGGATTATCCTGAATTTGTTCGAAGCATTGTTACTGACGATAACCGCCGGTCTGTTCTTCCGAGTCTCTCCCCCTACGGATGGATTAAAGTTAACCCACCACACCTCACCTCGGTTCATCACTGACATCTCCAATGGTTGCTTCAGCCCACTCCAGGGCTTCGGACTCACGGGACTCATCTTGTGCCATGTACCGGTATGCCTCTTCCAAGTCCTTCTCCAAGACGTGCGGCCGCACGAGAGATTCTATAAACCGGCTGATATTTCTGCGTCCAATCGCCCCGGTGCAGCCCCTCATAGACCTGTTCGTTCACGGTGATCGTGAGTTTCTTTCGCATGGTCATCGTCCTTATACGTATTTATTACGTTTTATACTGCGACCCTAAGAGAATGCAAGGTCAGACAAGCAGGATTGGATCGCAGGAGGGCGCCTTGATGACGGGCCTCATCAGCGCCAGACCACGCCCCGGCAACGAGATCAGGGGCTTTCCAACGAAATTGTGAGCAAGGCAATTCTGCGACATTCCAGTCTCTCAACCATTCAGCGGTATCTCGGGAAGATCGGCGATTCAGAAGCGACAACGAGAGATGTTTATTCTGATGGACCCTCCTGGAAATGGAATGTATCACCTCTTGAGGTCTCGGAGCAAATTACTCGAGACAGGCAGACAGAAGGTGCGTCATACAGTTGTCCATAATCAGACCCGGCAGGCAACCGGTGTCGATCTTCACTTTTTCTTTACAGTGTGGCGGCAAGATGGAGGAGAAGGGGATCGGTCAGGCATGTTGTGGGTAACCCGGCCAAATGGACAGGATGTCGACTGCGGGGCGTGGTCAGAACTTTCCTGTATCTTTAAAAAAGTCGCTCATCAGGGAGACCAGCCCATCTTCGAAGAAAAACAGGGTCACTCCTTCGTTCTCATAAGGCTCATTTTTCCTGTTGATTCCCCGGTTTTTCCAATGGGCGGCGACTTTATCCTGTTGGGCAATGATGTGCTCGACCATAAAGTTGAGTTCAGGATACTGGCGGAAAAGAACTTGGAAGAATTTGAGGATCCTTTCCTTGCCGATTAGTGGCTGAGCCTTTGGGAAAAAAAGGCGGGCATCTTCTCTTAAAAAATTTGCCATTTGACCCAGATTCTGGGTGCTGAGGAATTCAAAAAATTGAGTTACCTTACTGCCAAGATCTCCCATTCGACTTCTTCCCGAAAGTGGTGCAACTCATTGCATAACGTTTTTAGTTGATTCCGAAGCAACTGAGTGAACTAGCTGTACCGGACTGACACTGAATTATGGAGATTTTGAACCGCAGCCCTGCTTCAACGATTGAAAGTCCCTCGAAAC
>JBEKXG010000061.1:0-13187 GCA_049512295.1 Syntrophobacteraceae bacterium | reverse complement strand
TTGTTGGAGTATCGGGAGTTGGGCCCCCATAGCGGTGACCACCGCGCCCGACTTGAAGAAGTTCGGCATAAGTTGGTCTTTGAAGTTGACGCCGGAGGCAGGCTTCATCGTTGCCCTCCTCGCCGGGCTGATATTAGGCAACTTCTTCCCCTCCTTTGCGGCGGCGATCAAGGAGGCTGTCCGCCCCGAGTGGTACATTAAGACCGCCATCGTAATCCTGGGTGGTTTTCTCGGCGTCACTGCCGCCGAAAAACTCGGACTGGCATCAGCGGTAATGTTCCGCGGCCTCTGCGCCATAGTTGAGGCCTATCTCATTTACTGGGCGCTCGTCTATTTCATCGCCCGGAAATACTTCAAATTCAGCAGGGAGTGGGCCGCGCCACTCGCTTCGGGCATATCGATCTGCGGCGTCTCGGCTGCAATTGCTACAGGCGGTGCGATCAGGGCCAGGCCGGTGGTGCCCATCATGGTTTCATCTCTCGTTGTGATCTTCGCCGTTGTCGAGTTGCTTGTTCTTCCCTTTTGCGCGGCGAAATTCCTGTATCGCGAGCCCATGGTGGCCGGTGCGTGGATGGGACTGGCGGTCAAGACCGACGGGGCGGCCGTGGCTTCCGGAGCCGTCGCGGACTCGCTCGTTCGCGCCAAGGCATTCGAAGTCGACGGGGTGAACTATAAAGAAGGCTGGATCACGGGCGCCGCAACGACGGTCAAAGTTTTCATTGATGTCTTTATAGGTATATGGGCCTTTATCCTGGCGATCATCTGGTGCTCGGTGATCGATTGCCAGCCCGGCGAGAGGTTCCGGCCGGCCCAGATATGGGAGAGGTTCCCCAAGTTTGTCATTGGTTATGTTGTGACCTTTGCCATTATCCTCTGGATCTGTGTCCCGGCGTCCAAGAGCTTGACTGCCATCGGAGACCAGGTCGCCGGGCTGGCTAAACAAGTGACTGCCGGGGAGGCGCAGCTTGCCGCGACCCAGGACGAGGCCGCCGCCGCGAGCCTGAAGGACAAGATCGCCAAGGACAAAGCGCAGCTCGGGAGCCTGAACCACGAGCTTGATGGAGCCAAAAACGTCATGGCAGCGGCAAAGTCTGCCACCAGCCAAGGCAACGTCTTCCGGGGAATCTTCTTCACCTTGACCTTCTTCACTATCGGTCTCGTGTCGAATTTCAAAAAACTTTGGGAAGAGGGCATCGGCAAGCTGGCCGCAGTGTATGTGATCTCGCTCTTCGGGTTCATCATCTGGATCGGGCTGGCCATCTCATGGATATTTTTCCACGGCGTGAAACCGCCATTGGCGGGATAATGAAAGGAGAGGAATACATATGGCAAATGAGCAATCCAAATTGGCGGATGAACTGAAAACGATGCAATGGGAGCCTCTTCTTCCCGTGGAAAAGAAACTCATCGGGTGGAGTATCGGGCTCGGCGTGGTACTCCTCGGCATTCTCGTCTGGGTGAGCTACACTTTCTTCCCCGGGGGCCACTAGGTAGTTGCCGTCCGGAAAAGAACTTTTTTGACGCCGAAGAATCAGCATGGAAACCAGGTAAGCGGGAATTGCTTATGGCCGGGAGGGAAGGCATAAAGCCATCTCTGCCTGTTGAGGGCAGGGGGCGGGTTTATCCCGCCCCATTTGAAGCCTGCAGGGTATTGGTCAATCTCCGAACGAAAGGTGATATGCAATTGAATCGAGCTTTATCGTAAAATCTACATTTTCAACATGACAGCAGTCCGGCACTTGAATCTGTATGGGAGCGAAGTTGAGAATTCCGTTTATTCCAGCCAGCACAAGCTGATTGGCGACGCTTTGGGCTTCGTTGGCAGGTGTGGCGATAATTCCAACATGAACTTCCCGCTCTTTTACGACATCTTCCAGCTCGTTGACATGATTGACGATAAGTCCATTGGGAAGTCTTTTCCCCACCTTCTGTGGATCGCTGTCGAAAGCCGCCGTAAAGACGTAGCCGTGTTTTATGAAGTTCCCGTGACGCACCAGCGCCGATCCAAGATTGCCAAGCCCCACCATTGCGAGGTTCCAGGGGCGGTTTAAGCCGAGAATTTCCTTGATCTGATTTACAAGGTCGTTTACCCGGTATCCGACCCCCCTGACTCCAAATTCTCCGAAGTAGGCCAGGTCCTTTCGGATTTGGGCCGGATTTACACCGCACTGCTTTGCCAGGCGCTCAGAGGATATGACGTCGACGTCGCTGTCGAGCAGATCCATAAGATTGCGCATGTAAATCGAGAGCCTGACGATTGTCGCCATGGGGATTTTGGCAAATTTCATTTTATAACCTCAGGGACAAGAATTAGGGGCAGCAGGCACCAAGTATGTGATTTTATTCACATTTCCCAACCCAAAAAAAGGTCTGCCGCAGGGAAAGAGACAGAGGGCAACCGGTCCAGCCGCTTGCCCTCTGCTGAATCCGATTTCTTTAAGTCTACTTGGGCAGACCCACAAAAGCGCCGATCGCGGAGGATATGGGGTTGGCGTAGATCAGAATCAGCGCGATAACAAGAGCGTAAATCGACAGAGATTCGATCATGGCCAGACCGATCAGCATGGTAACGGTTACCTTACCGGAGGCCTCGGGATTGCGTGCAATACCCTCAACAGCGCCTCTGACCGCCATACCCTGGCCGATGCCGCATCCGTGAGCCGCAATGGCTATTGCCAAGCCGGCTGCGATAGCGGAATACAGGAAGAACTGAACCGCCGAGGATTTCGCGTCGCCATCAGCGGCGAAAGCTGCACAGGACAGACCTAGGACCAAAAGTGTAGTGAAAAGCCCAACTTTCTTCATGAAACAAACCCTCCTTGTTTAAGTTGAATAAATAAACGATATGCGAACGTGGCCTTCCTTACCAGGTTTTCGCCTGTTTAGTGGGCGTGCTCAATTGCACCGGCAAAGTACATCATCGAAAGCAGACAGAAAATAAAAGCCTGGATAAAGCCGGTAAAAAGTCCCAGAAGCATCATCGGCACGGGCGCTAGATAGAGCCCCGCCAGGAAGAAGAGGATTGCAAGGACCAGTTCCTCCCCGAATATGTTTCCGAAAAGACGGATCGACAGACTCAAGACCCTTGAGAGGTGCCCTACAATTTCGATTGGCATGATAAGCGGTGTGAGCCACCACACGGGTCCCATAAAATGCTTGATGTATTTGATCCCGTGGAATTTGACTCCCAGCACGTGGGTCATGACGACGACAATCAGCGCGCACGCGCCCGTGGTATTGAGATTGGCCGTCGGGGAGAAAAACCCGGGAATCACTCCCAGGTAGTTGCTGCACAGAATAAAAAACCCGAGGCTCGCGATTAGTGGAAACATGAAGCGGCCTTCCTCACCGGTAACGCCGATCATGAATTCTTCAATGCCGGTTATCACCATTTCGAAAAAATTCTGTCCGCCTGCTGGAACCATCTTGAGGCTGCGGGCCGCGATAGCGCTCAAGATCACCAGCACCAGAATGATTACCCATGCATATGTAATGTGTGGCTGCAGCAAATAGTCCGTAAAGGTGTGAGGTTGGGCAGGCACATGCATGCCCAGCTTCTCGAGTAGAAGGTTTATGAAAAGGATAGGATGTTCCATAAGCTTAACTCTCTCCCTTTTTCATCATAATAAATTCGAATGCCCCAACCAGGATGATGCTAAAAACCATAACGGAAAGGCCGACCAGAAACGGAAAGGGGGTGGCCAATCCGAGATACAGCACTAAGAAAATCAGGAAAAGGGTCGCCAGGAAACGAACGTAGTAGCTGGCAAACAGGCCCGCCTTGCTGGGAAGCTTTCCGGGTCTCTGGAGGGCACGCCTGAGCTGCCACTTGAGAACCTGGAAACTTATAATGACGATACCGCCGCCTAGAAGAACGCCCGAGGCGCTTTTCCATGAAAACCAAACCAAAGCGGCAAGCGTGAATAACAACAGCAAAACTGCTGAAGCCAGCTCAATGCGCAGGAGGAGTTTTTCGTTCTCGACAACTTCCCTCACTATTTCTTCCGACCCTTGTCCTCTTCCTGCTGCTGCTTTGCGAACCGGTAATAATTAAGGCCCCCCGCGGCTATTCCGATGATCAGGAATATTATTGACAGATATGGAGCAGTTCCAAACTTCAAATCCAGGAAAACCCCAATCGCAATCCCGATAAAAGGCGCAAAGGCCACCTGATAACCAATAGTGCTGGCCATGACGGCCTGCATGAGCGTTTTTTTATCTTCTTTTTTCATAGTATTTTCGTGCAAATGTTCACAGGCGTCCTATCACACAAGCCTTTCTCAGTCAAACCTTTTTCTATTTACTCATTGCGCAATTTTGCCCGACAACCCTCAGGGCATCGAATGCAGCCTGGATCGTGCGGTCCAGGTCTTGCTTGCCATGGGCCGCGCTGACAAAGAATGCCTCGAACTGGGAGGGGGCAAGGTAGACGCCCCTCTTGAGCATTTCACGGAAAAACATGGCGTAAGCTTCGGTATCGGATTTCGCTGCGCTTTCCAGATCGAAAACCGGTCCTTTCGTGAAGAATCCGCACCCAAGTGAAGCTATTCTGTTGAGCGTTACGGGAACACCGGCTGAGCTGGCCGCTTCCTCCAGCCCTGTGCACAGATATGTGTTTTTCTTCTCAATTTTCTCGTAAATCCCACCGCTGCTGAGCACGTTGAGCACCGCCAACCCGGCGCGCATGGCCAGCGGGTTTCCGGAAAGAGTTCCGGCCTGGTAAACGTCGCCGGTGGGAGCTACGCGCTCCATTATCTCTTTGTTTCCACCATATGCACCCACCGGGAGCCCACCGCCAATGATTTTCCCGAGACAGCTCAGATCGGGCTTTATCCCGAATAGCTGCTGTGCCCCCCCGGGAGCTAACCTGAAACCGGTGATCACTTCGTCAAAGATAAGCAGCGATCCGTATTCAGTGCAAATCCGCCTCAACCCCTTAAGATACCCTGCTCTGGGCAGCACGACCCCCATATTTGCCGCAACGGGCTCCACAATGATCGCTGCAACCTCTTCCCCCGCGCTCTCCATGACTTTGCGCACCGTCTCCAGATCATTGTAAGGCAGCGAGATAGTGTGCTGGACAATTTCCTCAGGGACTCCCGGGGTTCCTGGAATACCGAAGGTCATGAGGCCGGAGCCGGACTTTACCAGAAGAGAGTCTGCGTGTCCGTGATAGCAGCCGTTGAATTTTATGATCTTTTTGCGCCCCGTATATCCCCGGGCAAGCCTGATGGCGCTCATGGCCGCCTCGGTCCCTGAATTCACCATTCTGACCATTTCAATGGACGGGACCATCTCGACCACTTTCCTGGCCATCTCTATTTCAATTCGTGTGGGAATCCCATACGAAGTACCCCGGTCGGCAACCTCCCTGAGGGCCGCCACTACTTCCGGATGCGAATGGCCAAGGATGAGCGGTCCCCATGATCCCACATAGTCGATGTAGACATTGCCGTCTTCGTCGGTGATCCGGCACCCGTTGGCCTTTCTAATGAAAAGAGGATCGAAGCCGACCGCCCTGCCCGATCTCACCGGGCTGTTCACGCCTCCGGGCATCAATTTGCAGGCTTCCCTGTAGAGTTCCTTTGAGGTATCCCAGTTCATCGGCATATGTCTCCGCAATTGCAGAATTACTCACTGTCCAACAGCGCAATGTCGTAATTTTCGAGGTGGAGGTTCGGGTCCGCTTTGACTGAGACAAGCGCGTGCATTCTCTCTTCGACGCGTTCCAGGGCCGCCCGTTCTTCGTCGCAAAACATGGCGGCCACCTCCGGATGAGCCATAACAACGACGTTCCTGCCCAAAAAATCCTTTCTCTGCCGCTCCAGCTCTCTAAGGACCTCATAACAAACGGTCTGCTTGGATTTGAGGTGTCCTTCACCTTCACAATAAGAGCAGGGCTCACACAGCACCTGTCCAATGCTCTCCTTGGTCCGCTTTCTCGTCATCTCAATCAGACCGAGCTCAGACATCCGCAGGATGTTGGACTTACTCTTGTCCTTGTAGGTGGCGTCCCGCAGAACGTTCCAGACCCTCTCCCGGTTGGCTTCTTTCTCCATATCGATAAAGTCTATGATGATGATCCCGCCCAGGTTGCGAAGCCTCAACTGGTAAGCAATCTCTTTTACGGCTTCCAGGTTGGTCTTCAGGATTGTCTCTTCCAGGTTGCGTTTGCCGACATATCTGCCCGTGTTTACGTCTATGGCTGTAAGCGCCTCGGTAGATTCGATCACGATATATCCGCCGGATTTGAGCCAGATCTTCTTGCTCAAAGCCCTCTGGATTTCCATTTCGATCCCGTAGGCGTCGAAAATCGGCTCATCGCCTTCATACAGTTCCACCTCATTTTGCAATGAGGGCATAAAGGTCTCGGTAAAATTCAAAATCTTTCGGTACTCGGCCTCGGAGTCGATTACGAGCCGGTCGACCTCCTTGGTGAAAAGGTCGCGAACCGCACGAAGGGTTATATCCAGTTCCTGATATATCAGCGAGGGAACAGGAGCGTTCTCGGCCCTGCGCTGAATACCCTGCCAAAGTTTGGCCACGAAATCGGACTCCGACTGGAGCTTCTCCCTTTCGGCTCCCTCAGCGGCGGTGCGGACGATAAAGCCGCAGTAAGGCGGTTTTATTTCACACATTATCTCGCGGAGGCGCTTTCGCTCTGTTTCATCCTCAATTCTGCGCGAAACGCCCACATGGTCCATCGTTGGCATGAAAACCAGGTTTCTGCCAGGCAGAGTTATATGAGTCGTTATTCTGGCCCCCTTACTCCCGATAGGCTCCTTGGCCACTTGCACCAGGATGTCCTGCCCCTCCTGAAGCCGGTCCTCTATGGGGATGCCGTTATAGCTCTGGCGAAAACCCAGTTCAACATATTCCTTATCGGCGTTTTCCATATCCTCATCGGGCTTATCATCCTCGGATTCGTTTTCGCAGGACGCAAGAAAAAGCTGCTCGATATCGCCAATGGGCTGACAAATATCGCTCACGTACAAAAACGCGGCTTTATCGAGATCGATGTCCACGAAGGCTGCCTGCATACCCGGCAAAACCCGTACGACCCGTCCCTTGTAAATGTTTCCGGCAATTCCCCGGTCCGAGCTCCTTTCGACGTAGAGCTCGGCGACCTGCCCGTTTTCAACCAGCGCCACACGAGTTTCAAAAGGATTGCTGTTAATGATGAGTTCTGCGGACATTGTCGTTCCCCTCCCGGACTTCCAGGCGGTATGAGGCGATTTTGCAGATCAGGCAGTTTTCAAGACTTTGAACCTGAGCGCCTGCCAGATTTTGAAGAATCGCCATAGGCCTGAAGCACAGAGCCGGTGTTTCGTAAATATCCATTTCCAGGGAGCTTTCCCCGGCTTTTCGCATATCGAGAAGTATCTGTCCAAGGCGCGATGTTGCCTGGCCCTTCTTGGTCTTCTTGGTCAGCACATTGTCGGCGCACTTCGGCCACGCCTCCAGAAGATGACGCAAAACGAAGGGATTCAACCCGGAGACATAGTAAACTGCCCTGCACGGATGGCCGGAGGCCGGCTTTTTATCCACCCGGCTGACCACGCTGATTTTGATCACACCGTTGCATTGCCGGTCCAGACGCTCGCGAATGAGCGCAGGGTCCATATTTTCGCTCAGCGCGACGTAAGCCTCGGCTATTATAGTCTCCATTCCGAGAGGCAGGGCCTCGCCGAATGAAATCTTGGGATGCGGATGATGGCCTTTGCTGAAGGCGGCCGGGAGATCTGCCCGCCTTATGGCCCTCTCAAAGGCGGCAGCCATCTCCAATTGCCCGAAAAAGCGCGCTTTCCCAAGCCTTGAATAAATCACTCTGTAGAGAAATTCGTCATCTGCGCAAGACGGACACCCTTTTTCCGGCGGCTTGTCCGATTTCAATTCCCCGACCGGTTCTTCATGGATAACAGGAGAAATTGTCTTATGATCGCAAACACCGCACAGACCGCATCGACCATGCCGGCAGTCAGGGGTAAAATCTTCTTCCATCGCTTTTTCGAACTCATTCCACAGATACTCCCGCGAAACACCCGCCGAAAGATGATCCCACGGAAGGATTTCATCACGATCCCTGCGGCGTTCGGCATAGAAAGCCGCACTAAGTCCGGTTTCCGCCAGGGCGCGGTGCCACAGGTCTTCCCTGAAGTGTTCGCTCCAGCCGTCAAACCTTGCCCCCAACTCCCATGCGTGCTTGAGCGCCGCCCCCAGCCTCCTGCTGCCCCGCGCAAATACCGCCTCGAAAATGCTGTTGCCGGGCAGATTCCACTTCAGCCTCAAACCGGGCTTCCTCAGCCGCTCCTTAAACATTCGGAGATAGTCTTCTATCTGCGCTTCCGATATTTGAGACGACCACTGGAACGGCGTCATGGGTTTCGGAACGAAAGTGGATATTGAGATATTTACAGAGGATCTCGTCCTCTTTCCTTTTTCCCACACCCTGAGGCACAAATCCACAAGAGCGTCCCGGTCAGCATCGGATTCGCCTGGGAGGCCCATCATGAAGTAAAGTTTTATGAGCCGCCAGCCCAGACCGAATGCCGCTTCGGCTGAACTGAGCAGGTCGTCGTCGCGTATTCCCTTGTTTATGACGCGCCTGAGACGCTCGCTCCCGGCTTCAGGGGCCAGGGTAAACCCGGTTTTGCGAACCGTTTTGATGCGCTCCATCAGTTCGGGCGTGAGTGTCCCAACGCGCATCGAAGGAAAAGAGACCGCAACTCTGCGGGGTTCGAGTTCCTTTACCAGCGCATTCAGCAGGTCCTGTATCCGGCAGTAATCCCCGGTACTGAAGGAGAGCAGCGAGACGTCGTCGAAGCCGCTCGAAGCCAGCGCCTTTTTTGCCGCATCGAGCACATACTGGGGATGGCGTTCCCTGACGGGCCGGTAGATGTAGCTCGCCTGGCAAAAACGGCAGCCGCGCGTGCAGCCCCTGGCAATTTCGATCCCCAGTCGGTTGTGAACGATATCGATGAGGGGCACTAGCGGTTTTTCAGGAATAGGGCAGGTTTGGTCGAGATCGGAGACCAGCCTTTTCCTGACGCCGGTGTAGTCTGCAAACCGCGGAACCACGGCGGATACCTTACCGCTTGCGCTGTAGGAGACGTCGAAAAAGGACGGGATATAAACTCCGGCAATCTTTCTGATCTCGTAAAGAAAATCCTCCCTGGACCTGCCGCCGCTCCGTTTCCAATCCCTGTAGACATGGATGATCTCGGGCAGGACCTCTTCAGCTTCGCCCAGTACGAAAAAATCGAAAAAATCAGCCAAAGGCTCGGGATTGAATGCACAGGGACCGCCTCCGATGACGAAAGGATGCGCGCTGGTCCTTTGGCGGGCATAAAGCGGAATAGGGGCCAGATCGAGAATAGTGAGTATGTTGGAGTAGCTGAGTTCGTACTGAAGGCTTATCCCCAGGAAGTCAAACTCCGAAAGAGCTCGCTCGCTCTCTATCGCTCTCAGCGGCTCAGCCGCGCTCCTCAGTTTTTTTTCGTAATCGGGCCACGGAGCGTAGACCCTGTCAGCCATGACTCCCCGGGCCTGGTTCAACTGATGGTAAAGCAACTTGAGTCCGAGATGGCTCATGCCAATCTCATAGACATCCGGAAATGCAAGCGCAAAGCGGACCGAAGCGCTCTCGAAACTTTTGTGGTAAGCGTTGAGTTCGAGCCCTATATAGCGGCCGGGTCTTTCTACACCATTCAAATGCGAATCGAACATTATCTGTGCTATATCCTTTTCACGACCGGCCAGGTCCGGCTGGTCGTGGAGTCTATCTGAACTTATGCGGACTGCAGATCGCCGCAGACATAATATGGGCCGGCAATCATTTTGGAATCTTTACTTATACTTATCCGGGGGATAAAGAGTCAACACAAAAGCGGGTGGCTGTTTCGGAACCGCCAAACTCCACGCTCCGCGAGGTGAAATCACCGCTGAGACAGGCAATTTCCCCCTTGCATTCTTCAGATGGCGGTGCTATTTTCAACACTCCGTTTGTCTTGAGACGATAGCGTTTGCCGAGACCCAGTTTCGAAAGCTGCTGAAAGATTTTTGTACCTAATTGCGAACAACACGAAGAGGAGAAACAACATGAAGGTTTTTTTGGGCGGTGTTGCCGCGGCGTTCCTCGGCTTTTTGGGCATCATTATCTGGCACGATGCCGTTTTCAAGATCATCTTAGGCGCGATTCCCCTCATCCTGCTGCTCGGCGGACTGATGGCCGCATATCTTGGCTACGATGAGGTAAAGGATAAGCTCCCCTTCCCGAAAAGCAGCGGAACCCCGGAATCCTCAAGCGATGCCAGACTGAAAGAGGAAGCAGAAAGATACAAGCAGGAAGTCGAAAGACTCAAAAGCGAGTTGGACAAGTCCAAGAACGGCTAGGAAGTCCCTGTTCCGGATATAAAAGGCCGCCTTCAACCGATGAGGGCGGCCTTTTATTGTGGAAGCCGGCCCGATTTCAAGTCACGCATGCGCCTCGGTCCAGTTGGCCCCCCAACCGATCTCTATCTTAAGCGGCACTTTGAGGCTCCCCACCGCTTCCATCTTCCGCCTGACCAAGTCCTCAACCGGCCCCCTTTCTTCGATGGGGACCTCGAAGAGCAGCTCGTCATGCACCTGAAGGAGCATTTGCGCTCCGAGCTTCTGCTCTTTGATCCCCAGATTGATATCTATCATTGCCTTTTTAATGAGGTCAGCCGCTGTGCCCTGAATTGGAGTGTTGATAGCGAGCCGTTCTCCCAACTGGCGTATGGTGAAGTTGCGGCTCTTAAGCTCCGGGATGGCCCGCCTGCGCCCTAGAAGAGTTTCAGCGTACCCCAGGCTGCGCGCCTTGCCGACGGCTTCATCGATGAAGCGCCGAACACCGCTGTAGCGTTCAAAATACCGGTCGATAGCCGCCTTGGCCGTTTTCGTGCTGATTCGAAGCCTCTGCGACAGGCCGAAAGGACTCATACCGTAGGCGATGCCGAAGTTTATCATTTTGGCCTGCCTGCGCATCTCGGCGCTAACCTCCGTCACCGGGACGCCAAATATTTCAGCGGCGGTCCTTCGGTGCACGTCCTCATCATTTTTAAAGGCCTCCACCAGACTCTCGTCACCGCTGTAATGCGCAAGCACGCGAAGTTCTATCTGCGAATAGTCCGCGGACATGAGCATACAACCGGGCGCAGATATGAAGGCTTGACGAATTCGTCTGCCCTCGTCGCTCCGGATCGGGATGTTCTGGAGGTTGGGGTTCGAGCTGCTCAGACGTCCCGTTGCCGTCACGGCCTGGTTAAAAGAGGTATGGATGCGGCCGGTATCCGGACAAACCAGCTTGGGCAGAGCGTCGGCGTAGGTGCCTTTGAGCTTTGAGATCATGCGGTAGCCGAGCACCTGCTCGGCGACCGGATGCTCCAGGGCAAGCTCTTCCAGAACGCTCGTATCGGTCGATGGGCCGCTTTTTGTCTTTTTGACCACGCGGAGTCCGAGTTTGTCGAAAAGGATGTTACCGAGCTGTTTCGGGGATTGGACATTGAACTCCTCGCCGGCCATCTGGTAGATAAGCGCAGCTTTCTGGTCCAGTGCTTTCTGGAACTCGGTCGAAAGCTCCTCCAGCTTCTCCGAATCGACCAGTATTCCCCTGTACTCCATTCGCGCAAGCACCTCTGTAAGTGGTATCTCGATTGATTCATAGAGCTGCTTCAGCTTGTTTTCTTCAAGTTTCCCGCCTAAAACCGGGATCAGGCGCCAGCAGGTCTCGACGTCACAGCACGCATAATCGGCGGCCTTCTCGAAGTCGATTTCGGAAAAACTTACCTGCCCCTTGCCTCTGCCGGTGAGGTCTTCATATGAACATATCGCCTCGCCCAGGTGCTCGGCGCTGATGCGCTCGAGCGCATGCGTTTGTCCTCCGGGATCAAGCAGGTAGCTGGCTATCATAGTATCGAAAACCATTCCGTCGATCTCGATGCCATGCCTTTTGAGGACCATCCACTGAAACTTGAGGTTATGTCCGGCCTTGGCGGGCGTTTTTGCGCTGAGGATCGTATCAAGCCCCCGGAGCGCTTCGGCCGCTGTGAGATGGATGCCGAATCCGGGGCCGTGGCCGACCGGAATGTACCACGCGAGGTTGTCATCCCAGGAGAGCGCGATGGAAACGAGATCGGCGTTCATCGCATCCTGGGAGGTGGTCTCGATCTCTATTGCAATGATGGATTTTGTCTGCCCGATTCCGGCCAGTTCTGCCAGTTCTTCGCGACTCCGGATTATCCGGTCGACTCTTGGCCGCACGGACGGCTTCGGGCTGAGGGGCTTTACTTCTTCGGGTTCCGCCCATTCCCGCCTCAGCATATCGAGAATAGTCCTGAACTCGAGTTCTTCACAGAGGCTGAACATTTCCCGCCGCATGGGAGGCGCAGGCGCAAACTCCTCCAGGTCCTCGTGTATCAGGACATCCTGCCTGAGAGAGACCAACTCCCGCGAGAGATAGGCGCTCTGCCTGCCTGCCGAGAGCTTCTTTTGGACTGAGTCGGGAGATATCTTGTCGATGTGGGCGTAAACCCCGTCAAGTGAACTCCATTGCTGGAGCAGTTGGACTGCAGTCTTCTCACCTACGCCTTTCACGCCTGGAATATTATCCGTTGTATCGCCGACCAGCGCAAGGTAGTCGGCCATTTGCCCGGGAGTTACGCCAAACCGCTCCCGAACCACTTCCTCCGTAAAGAGCCGGTCGTTTTGGGGGTCCCATTGCCTCACCACAGGGTCCCGGATGAGCTGATGAAGGTCCTTGTCCCCCGAAACCACTACGATCTCCAGGCCGCGTGCCCCGGCCCAACGGGTGAGTGTGGCTATTAAATCGTCGGCTTCATAGCCTTCAAGCTCCATTTGAGGCACCCCGAAGTATTGCACAGCTTTCTTGATGTACGGGATCTGCGGCCCCAGTTCCTCCGGAGTGGCCTGGCGAGTAGCCTTATAGGCATCGGACAAGTCATGCCGAAAATTTCGCCCCGGCGCGTCGAAAACCACGCAGATGTAATCGGGCTTGCGTTCGCGGAGCACTTTCAGCAGCATCGTGATAAACCCGTAAACGGCCTGGGTCGCCATTCCTTTAGAGTTGGTAAGCCGCCGGATCGCATAGAAAGCCCTGTAGATGTAGGAGCTTCCATCGATTATGAAAAACGTTTTCCCTTCGCCTC
>JBEKXG010000060.1:0-21141 GCA_049512295.1 Syntrophobacteraceae bacterium | reverse complement strand
TCTCTTCTTGGCTTCCCTGATAAGCTCCACTATCTGTACGTGCTGTACCTGCATTCCGGAGAGTAATACGAGGTCGGCTTCATCCCAGTCCCGGGAAGACACTTGCTGGTATTGCAGATTGATTAGTCTGAGATCCCATTCTTTTGGAAAGAGTGAAGCCAAGGTAAGCATCCCCAGAGGAGGTTGCACTGCTTTCTTTCCCACCATTGAGATGACCCTGTTAAAGGACCAGAAGGTTTGAGGAAACGATGGATATAACAATAAGGTCTTCATGGTGTTTTAGAGCGCCTTCTGATAAACACGGAAACGTTTGTAAAGTTGACCTCCCAGCCTTTCGCCACCCCTGGACTGTTACGAAAAATCGTTATTCTAAAAAAAGTGGACAGTAATTCCGCCCGGTTTACCTCAAGCTCTCCACTGATCAGAGCCGCATAAATCAGCTCATAGAAGTCGGCGACATGCCTGCGTTGAACCCAAATAATGCGTGAATCCCTTGATCTTCGATGCCGGGACGACACCGTACATTGCCACTGACTTCTTGCTCGTTTCCTTCATTCCTTACTCCTTTGTTTGGCTTATTGGGTTCAATTCTGCCACCGACACCCTCAGAGGGAGGCTTCGCATGGCATTATCATTGTCGGTAGGTTTCCACTACTTCCTGACATTAGGGCAAAGTCTATGCCAGACAGATCGAGAGGCGTCGCATCTTCCATTAAGCTCATATGTATTAGCTTTATGGCAGGGTGAGACCCATCGAAGGTTGCGGACTTGAGGAGAAAAAGTGTTGCATGAAACAGAAACGTTGCGTTTCATCGATGCTGCATATTGTACTTCCGGCGTGGAATTCGAAGGCTTTCCAAGGCGTGGCAAACGGCTTGTTCACCATGCCCAGGAAGTCCCCGATGGAGAGTACAACGTAAACTAAGCGGGCCATCTTTGGCGTCGATCACCAGTTCGTGGATCTTTCCCTGATTCTCATCTTGGCGATTGATCACCGGCACGAATCTGGGCGCCTAATAACGGCCCCGCCTCGACCAGTAGTATCCTCCGCCACCGCCGAAGATCAGAAGCAATACCACTATTATCAGGATAGTTTCCATATCATCACCACCTCTCCAGGTTAGAATGAGCTAAGTGACATTATATTTGAGCACGTTCTATGCCAGACAGGCTGAGAAACGTCGCCACTTCATTTTTATACACTTATATAAACACTTACCGCAGGACGTGTCCCATCGAAGCTTGTGGACTTGGATCTGGGAACTGTTGCATGCAACAGAAGCGTTGCGTTTCTTCCATGTCACATGTAACACTTATATATCAGGGGTACCCTTGAGGAACAATCGCCCCATTCGCGAAGAAGTGAAGATATCCCCCTTTTGGCCCTTTTGAAAAAGGAGGCAAGGGAGGATTTCAATCATCGAAGTCGGCCAAATTCATTGGTAGTGAAAGCCTATCCTCAGACTTATTGTTCCGGGACTACCGATAACATGTTGTGTACTTTCACAACGCCATCCACCTTGTCGGCCACAAGTCCCGCATGTTCTTTTTGTTCCTGGGTATGAACCTTACCGGTGAGAGTAACCTCTCCCTTATTGGTATCGACTTGGACTGTTTTCAGTGTGCCGAGTTTGACATCCTCTGCCAATTCATACTTCACTTTCGTGGTGATGGTGGCATCGTCGATCGCTACCCCTGTAGTTCGGCCGGCGAATGTCGTTAATGCAGAGCCTAAGATCATGGCCATAGACAAAAACAAAACTACAGGAAAAATGGCTTTTTTCATCTAACATCCTTTCTGGTGTTTTGGAGAACCAGTAACATGATAGTGGTGGCTAGTTTCGGTCGTTCAAGCTGAGACCGATCTAACTCGAGCTTTCCTTTCCTTTGAGCTTCGTCTCGCCTCTTCGTGCCTGATGCCATATCCCTCCCGTATCTTGCCGGATAAAGACTCCGGCACTCCGATAAATCATGCCTTCAACTTACGAGTTACGAGCTATCCCGCCTGTTGCTCAGGCAAATTCTATGCCCGGAAGATCGAGAACCGTCGCTTTCTCCTTTTATATAATGTATATGGATACTTATGGGAGGAGCGAGTACCGCCCAAGGGGTGGAGTTGAATAGAAAAAGCGTTGCATGCTACAGAAGCGTTGCATTTCTTCCATGTCACACGTAACACTTCAACATCGAAAGGTATCTTTAGTGAGGTTATAGCTTTTGATTTTTCGGCAGAGGGTCACACGATCTCTTCTCAGCAAGCGGGCTGCTTTTACTTTGTTCCAGGCGGTTTTGTCCAGGGCCAGAAGAATTGCCTGAGAATCGGTATCCTGTATCTCATCGGGAGCGCAGCGCGATCATCTCCTGATTTATTTTCAGTCATACTTGCACCTCGGTTCAGTGAATTTTGTGGTCTTTTTGGCAATGTTCAGAGCATCGTTGCCCTCTTCGAGCCGCTTCATCGGCTTCAATCGCAGGGAACTTCCCGGTATTGAAATGTAGCATGTGACATGGAAGTAATGCAACACTTCGGTTGCATGCAACACTTCTTCAATTCAAGTTCACTCCTTTTAATAGCTTTTACCATATCGTAAGTGTCTTAATCTTTAAGCAAAAGTGTAAATGTGACACCTCTCGATCCAGCGGGCATAAAACTTGCTCAAAGATAACGCAGTATGGTTCATTTGGTTCTTCTTACACCGCCGGAGTGCACGAGGCGATGGATGATATTGTGAAGGCCATGAAGGCATTGGCAAGTTATCTTGTAAAGCGTCTTGTTTTGGTTCCAACGCTGTGAGTAGATTGTGGTCGTGGGAATCGCAGATTTACATTCAATGCGTCTAACTTTTACAACTTAAGTAAGGAGAGAACGTTGAAAAGAGCGATGTTGTACGTACTGGTACTGGCCGCTCTGATTTATCCAATCGCTTTATTGTGTTTATTTGCTGATCAGGAAAATGTGGCTTCCACACGGACCGCTACTGTCGACCAAGGCGATATCATGGTCGCTGATAATGATGTGGTTAAGGAAACCAAGACGACGACCGAAAGGCCCACGATCGAAGAGAAGCGGACCAACATCAAGACGACGACCGAGACGAAATATTGGTTGAGCCAGCACAAAGTTCAGCAGTCCGCGGGTAATGGCCCTGCGGGACTTATCGTCTTCGGCGGGCAGAACTCCATAACATTGCAGGCAGGTCGAATGATTAAATCACAGGGAAAGGGTAGGTTATGGCACTAAACCAATTAAACGAGGTGAACGGATGAACCCGATCCAAATGAGGCAGACACAGCAAACGAACCAAATGCAGCGAAATGTAATGTGCCGGCACTATAATAAGTGCCTTGATAGGGCAGTTGATATGGATTGGAAAGGATTCGCCTGTTCCGATTGCCGAGATTATGAATTGGAAGCAGGTGAAGATCCGGCATATTGGCAAGAACAGGAATCGCGGGCAGCATACCTGCTCCTGAGAATTGCAACCGGCGATCCACGCTACGGCTCCAGGGTTGAACCACGCTATCATCGGTCTAAGTACAGGACATCGTTGGTGAATGGCATGGGAATGTCAGAAAGTGAATTTCATAAGCGGGCCGAGGAATATATCGGCCCTTGCAACGGTCATGAAAAGTTCTCTTTTCCCGTAAAACAGTCTTTTCCACCAGGCCATTTTTGCCCTGTTCCATCGCTCCAACAAGAGTCTGTTTGAAGGACTAACCGGGCAGATCCATTACCCACTCAGCTTTGGGAATATGTTTGTTAACGACACGAATTTAACGTGATGCACAACCAAAATATGTGGCGCATGGAGTCCTCTATATAGGAGGGAAGTGATGACTGAAGGAGAAATACTAGCTTTTACTAGAGGTTATAATACTGCAATGAAGCTTCCTAAAGGCCTTATGCGACATTGGGTGGAGGCGAAGGAATTGCATCAGAGCTGTAACTGCAGCATTTGTTTACTGCTCCGAGAGGTAGTGGATCGAAGATTCAGTGACATAGAGACACGGTCGCTCTAAGAAACGACAAAAGCGTCTTCTTTTTTTCACATGAAGTCATATCTACTGAAGAGGTCACCGGTGGCAAAGAGCGCCACATCTCCGGGGTGCATTCCCTATTCGTTCGGTGGCTGACATGGCATGCAAGGACATATGAGTTCATTTGCTGGACATCGTTGCCTTTCTCAGATATAGGAAACTGGGAAAGGAGGGTCTCATTATGGGTGCAGCACGCATTAATTTTCCTCGGTCGGATGTGGTCAAGGAATTCCGCGCCACGGCGCACAAGGCATTGGATGATTGGCTCGACGAAGTGGAGGAGTCCTTCCAAGCCAATCCTTCTCCAAATGTGATGGAACTCTCGGACATTTTCCAGCAAAGCCGCTCTAAACTATTGGCGTCGAGCATGAAAGCCTCCATTGAGCGACTGTTTCCCTCTTTTGTGGAACAAGAATGGGCTAAGTGCCCCGGATGTGACCGGCAACTGCGGCGCAAGCGATTTGAATCCAAGGAGGTATCCACGCTCCAGGGAAGCTTTGTCCTCGCCCCTACTTTTACTGCCCACATTGCAGGCTCGGTTTCCACCCTTTGGATGAAATTGTGCAGTTGGCCGATGAGCTTCACCAGCATGACATTCAAAAGCGCATCAGCAAACTGGCCGCCAATGTCCCCTATGAAGAAGCCGCGAAGATGTTTGAAGAGCTTACCGGAATGAAGGTTGGCAACCATTTTGCGCATAATACCCTTAATGCGGTGGCCCAGAGCGTTACGGTTGACAATGCCATTGCGGATGCAGAGGACATCAGTCGGCGAATTGCAACTGCGACCGGCCCGCAGGGTGAGTTGCCAGTGCTTGTGGTAGCCTGTGACGGTGCTCTTGCCCCAACTCGTCCAAAGGCTTCGCGATCTGCAAAACGCGGCAAAGGAAGCTGGCAGGAAGCCAAAGGGTTGCGGATTTATCTGCTCGACCCCAGCGAGCGGATCCACCACGTGGCGTGCTGGCACCAGATTGGAAGCCATGAAGACTTGAGCAAAGCCCTGGAAATTGCGGCCCAGCGGATCGATAAGACCAAAGTGCGGGTGGTTCTGCTTGGCGACGGAGCCGGTTGGGTTTGGAACGCCATGTTGAAGCACTTCCCACAAGGTGCTCAGATTCTTGACTTCTATCATGTTTTCGAACAGATTCATTGGGTAGCCGGCCTCAAGTTCAAAGACGATGCCGAGTGGGCCTACGAATGGGCTGAGGCCACAATGGTTCGTCTGTGTGAAGGGCACTATAAACGCGTCATAGCCGGTTTAAGTCGCATGAGTGCTGGAGACGAACTGGTAGAGCAGGAAATCGGAAAGTTAATAGTTTATCTGAATAACCACGGCCCAAAAATGAACTATGGCGAGGCATTGGCCGGAGGTTATCCCATAGGAAGCGGGGGGCTCGAATCGGCTAACAAGTGCATCTGCCACACCAGGCTAAAGCGCTCGGGAGCGTGGTGGGTACACGAAATGGCCAATAATGTTCTCCGTATCCGCTGTTCCATTTATAACGATACTTTCGACAAAGCTTTCGATCTCTATATGAGGTCACGTTTCGGTGAAGCCGGCTCCAAAAAAACTTTGAATGAATAGGGAATGTTCTCAAAATCGTCTTACAGATGTATCGTTTGCGTGTTCGATTGGAATCGTATGATTTCTCGTGCTTCGGTGGCCCAGTGAAAGTTTTTAGGGCAAAAGCCCGATCCCAACATGCGGTTTGGACGCATAGCGCAGAAGTTGACACATTATGCCAGCTGTCCTAACAACGAAAGGGTTGCCGGTGAAGCCAGCAAAGTCATTGGTGCTATTCGTTCTGTTAATTGTCCTGTCAGGTTCTTTTTCCCCGTGCCTTACTTATGCCAGAGGCGGAGGTGGTGGACATGGTGATGGATACTCAGGTGGGCCTCCTTCACGTGAACAACCGACCTCCCCTTCCTCTTCAGAGAACGATCAGATGAGTCATTCAGCGGATGCGAAAAGCTTTGCGGATGAGGTGGTCGATATCCGGACTCGTCCCGAAGTTACGCAGCGTTTCCTACTCCTGTCACCGCCCAACCCATGGTCGACGGTCATTTTATTTGCCGGCGGCGACGGTGGCCTGCACATCTCCTCCAACGGAGACTGTGGCTGGGGAGCGGGAAATTTTCTGGTGCGCTCCAGACGCATTTTCGCCGAAAATGGACTCATGGTGGCAGTTGTGGATGCTCCTTCTGATCGTGGAAGCCTTTCGGGATTTCGCCAGTCCAAAGAGCATGCGGCCGATATTAAAGCTGTAATCGCCTGGCTGAGACAGCGGGCCAACGTACCTGTCTGGCTGGTAGGCACAAGCCGTGGGACCCAGTCCGCCGCTTTCATTGCCACACAACTCATCGATAAGTCGGGACCCGATGGGATTGTCCTTACATCAACCATGCTCATTGACAAAATTGACCGCCCCGTACCCGACATGGATCTCGGGCAACTGAAGGTACCTGTGTTGGTAGTCCATCATGAGCAAGACGGCTGCAAACATTGCGATTGTGCCCTGCTGCCTCGCCTCATGAACAAGCTGAACTCCGTTCCCCGTAAGGAATTGATCACCTTCAAAGGCGGACTAGATGAGGGCGACCACTGTCAGGCTTTTGCTCATCACGGTTTTAATGGCATCGAAAAAGAGGTCGTACGGCGAATCGCTGAATGGATTAAGGCAACAAAATGAAAGAGAGCAAGAATCTATCGGTTCTTAAGCAATAAGGTTTTTTTAGATCTATCGCCCACAGGCCGACGATAGCGTTGCATGAGGTCAGATGCTTCTTCGCGAAAAAACATCCGAACAGAAAATCATCGGCATTGCCGAAATCTCCTCGCTGTGCCGCTGGTTTTACAATGATTCGGTAGTGGAAAGAATCGCGAAGTTTCATTTCTCAATGATCAGGAGAGTAACTATGATGCAAACAAATCCCGAGATATCCGGGGCTTGAGTGCTATTCTCCTTCCAAAACAAGGATAGAAGGAGGCAGAAAATGAAGCCACAGGTCAAGGGTTTGGATTCTGCGGAGGCACTCTTTGTCGGGATTGATATGCACAAGGTAAGCTGGCACGTGACTATCCGGACAGCGGATGTGGAACCGTTCAGCGGAAGCATTCCAGGAAGATGGGAGGTGCTTCGGATGCTTTTGCACCGATACAGGGGCTCTCCCATCCAGGTGGTTTACGAAGCAGGCTGTTTTGGTTTCTGGTTGCATGATCGTCTGATTGAGCACGGAGTGGATTGTATGATCACTCCCCCCAGCCTGATTCCCCGGGAGTCTGGAAATCGCGTAAAGACAGATCGCAAAGATAGCCGGAAGCTGGCCCACTTCCTTGCGAAAGGATTGCTCAAACGCATATTCGTTCCGAGTAAGAACGATCTGATCCATGAACTATCGGAAATGGAACCGTATCGTGAGAGAGTAAGAATCCTGACGAGCGTTCCCGGAATTGGAACGGTGGCAGCAATGGAATTGCTCCTAGAACTTCAGGATGTAGCGCGCTTCCGCCAGGCAGACCAATTGGCTGCTTATGTGGGATTGAAACCCGCTCAATACTCGAGTACCGACAAGGTCCGAATGGTGCGCATCACAAAGGTAGGGAAGCATTCGCTCAGAGCGGTACTGGTCCAGGTGGCATGGCAGCTAATCCGAAAAGACGGTTCAATGAAAGAAAGATATGAGAGGATTAAAATCCGCTCTGGAGGAAAGCGTGCAATTGTGGCAATCGCTCGGACTCTTCTGTTGCGAGTGAGACGGATATGGCTGGATGCCACTCCTTATAGATTGGCACGGTTGGACCCATTCTCGGCGCCCTTTGCAGCTTGAGTCGTTGAATTGTGAGAATTCTTTAAAAAAAAGCATGCTTACGAATGAGCCTCTTGCGGAGCCTCTTGCAAAACTCAACAAAACCGTCACCCAAGCGGAAGCCGAGGGCCAGAAACCCTTGAAAAACCTCTTATGAAACTTCCTGAAGTTTCATTCTCGCTCAAACCGCGTCCCGGGAACGCGGCGGCGCTGCTGGATTCCGGCTTAAAGCATGCCGGAATGACGATAAAGGAACTTTGTCGATAAGGGAATTTTGCAAGAGGCTCAATGGTTATCTTCTTTGCTCAGCTTCGGTAAACATCTCGCCGATGCCCGATGGCGACTACAAGCAGCACAAGAGCATCATCATGAATTTCGTAGACGATCCTATAGTCGCCGACACGAATACGCCAAGCCTCTCTGCCGGTGAGCTTCCTGACTCCTGCCGGCCTCGGATCGTCCGCAAGAGAGCGAACAGCCATGATGAGGCGGCCGCGGTCAGGTTGAGGGACGCTTGCCGGCTGCTTCTGGGCTCTCCTTTTGATGAGAAGCTCTTATTTCAATCGGAAAGCCCTTTATCGATCTCGGAAACGGCTTGTTCAAAAGGAATTGCCTCTGATGACTCCCGTTTGGCCTCATCGTAGGCCCGTATATCGTCAAGCTCCTCAAGAGCTTCGACAATCTGCTCCCAATCTGAAATAGGCACCACAACGGCTTTGCGATTTCCTTCCTCATCCACCAGATACTGCCCATGAAATCCGATCATCTGTTCTCCTCACTCATAAACTGCCATTTCTAATACTTTATTATGCACACCTAAGACCTTCCTGGCAATTTTGAAAAAGGGCCCCCAAAAAGCAAAGGGGCCTAAGTCTTACGGCCTAAGCCCTTGTTTATTCCGGCTCCCCAGAATGGAGCAAGCGGGCACCGGGGAGACCATTGTTCTTGGCACAACAGCTTCTTGAGCCGGAGCGAAAAGTCGCGATCCTCTCGCCGTCGATGATTTCCGAGCAGTGCGGAGCGCAGGAGCCGTCAGGGCTGCGACCAACGGGAGCATCCGGAGGGCTTGGCCTTGACTGGTCCGAGTATAGTACTACGAGCTAAAGCGACGGCGAAAGGGCTGAAGATTGGTCCCATTTAAGTAACATGGCGGGCGGAAAAAGGCGTAACCTGGTAGGAGCGGGCCATGCCGGCGATTTACTTTTAGCCGCAGAACTTTTGTATGTTGGCTTCAGGCAGTGGCTTATCTCATTCCACGGATTTACGGCCTTTAATTTGATACAAAATTTTAGCAGGGGTGGTAAAATTTAAACTTGAACTTCAATTCCAGACTCGCACCAGGCTATGCCAAGACAAACTGACATGGATCAGGGAGGGTTAAACACGCGGCCAACTGTTGCCATAACAATGGGAGACCCATGCGGGGTCGGGCCGGAAATCATCGTTAAAGCCTTCGATTCCCCGAGGTTTCCGGGTGAGTGCTCTCCACTGGTCGTTGGAGACAGGCTCCCGATCGAGCGCGCAATCAGGCTTCTCGGATCATCCGCAGTTGTCTGGCCAATGACCGATCAAGTGTTGAGGTCGTTTCGCTCCGGCGCCCTTACAACGCTTACCGGCCTTATTCCCGTGCTGTCTCCAAACGCTCGGGACGGCAGTTCGACGACAGGGCTGACGCCGGCGGATATGGAGTTCGGCAAACCTTCACCGGCTGCATGCGAGGCGGCGGTTTCATGGATCCGGACGGCAGTAGGGCTCGCTTTCGCCGGGTCGGTCGATGCGGTCTGCACCTGTCCTGTAAACAAGGAACAGCTTCACACGCATGGTTTTCCTTTTCCGGGGCATACGGAATTCATAAAGGAATTAACACTGGCCGAAGAGGTGGTAATGATGCTTGCCGGACCCAGACTCAGGGTGGCGCTTGCAACGATTCACGAGTCCCTGGCCGACGTCCCGCGCCTGCTCACAAAAGAGCTGCTCCGAAAAGTCGTCCGCATCACGGCGGAGTCGATGGCGCGCGACTTCGCAGTGAAATCGCCCCGAATTGCCGTTGCCGGCCTCAATCCGCATGCTGGAGAAGCAGGAAGGTTCGGGCGCGAGGAAATCGAGGTTATCAGGCCCGTAGTCGAGGAATTCGAAGCCGTCCCCCTGCAATTGGGCGGTCACAAAGACGGCTTTTACGCCCGGATCAGCGGTCCATGGCCTCCGGATACCGTTTTCCATCGGGCTCATTCGGATGAATTTGACGCAGTTGTCGCTATGTACCACGACCAGGGGCTTATTCCCGTGAAGCTCGCTCATTTCAACGAAGCTGTGAACGTCAGCCTCGGGCTTCCGATCGTCCGCACCTCGGTCGATCACGGGACCGCCTACGACATTGCAGGTATGGGAACAGCCGACCCCGGAAGCCTGGTGGAAGCCGTGAGCCTCGCAGCTTCCATCGCGCGAAACAGGCGGCGGGGCACCGCGGCCGGGATAATTTCCTGACAGGACTCGCAGGACTTGAAAAACGAATCGATCTCCATACGGGGAGCGCGCCAGCACAACCTCAAGAACATCGACCTCCTGGTCCCTCGAAACAGGTTCGTCGTAATCACCGGGGTAAGCGGCTCCGGCAAGTCTTCGCTCGCCTTCGACACTCTTTTCGCCGAGGGCCAGAGGCGCTATCTCGAGGCCCTTTCCACCTACGCGCGCCAGATGGCCGGAAGGCTAAACGCCCCCCTTGTCGATGAAATCGAGGGTCTGAGCCCTTCGATTGCAATCGAACAAAAAGGCCTGCCGCACAATCCCAGGTCCACGGTGGGAACACTTACGGAGATTTACGATTACCTGCGGCTTCTCTTCGCGCGGCTGGGCACGATCTTTTGCCCAAACTGCGATTTGCCCGTGCGGGCCTGGACGCTCCCCGATATCTTGCGCGACCTTCCGGAGGCACTGCCCCCGAAGAGCCGGATACTGGTGCTTGCCCCCCTTGGCAAGATCGGAGAAAAGGAGCTGCCCGATCTGCTCAAAAGGCTCAGGCGGGATGGTTTCGGCAGGGTGCGCGCCGATGGATCGGTCTATGAGCTGGACCCTCTTCCTTCGCTATCCCGCAGGCCGGCCCACCGGATTGAAATTGTCGTTGACCGGCTCGTGCTGGATGAAGAGAAGCACAGGCGGCTCGTCGATTCGCTCGAACTCGCCCTCCGGGTTGGAAAAGGGACTGTAGGAGTTGCGACTTCCGAAGGCGCAGAGAAATTCTACTCCGAATCGGCCCGGTGCGCCTCCTGCGGCTATACGGGGCCCGAGCTTTCGCCCGGCTTGTTTTCTTTCCAGCACCCTTCGGGTATGTGCCCCTTGTGCCGGGGGCTTGGATATGCCTGCTCCGTCGAAGACAGCGACGACTTGGGCCTGGCTAACCCTGGCCTGCGCCGGCTCGGCGCCGTTTCCGCTGCGGCGGACTCCGAAGGCCCAGAACTTCCCGGGTTCAGCTCCGAACCCCCACCCTGCCCCGCCTGCAAGGGAACGAGGCTGAATGAAGCTGCCCGCTCGGTTCGGCTCGGCGGCTTCCCGATAGATCGGGTCTCCCGAATGAACTCGTCCGCAGCAGCACAGTGGCTCCAAGGACTTGACCTCGACGAATCCGGGCGGGAGATTCTGGAGCGGCCCAAAAAAGAAATCCTTAGCCGGCTCAATAACCTGATCGAACTGGGGCTGCCATATCTCACCCTGGACCGGGCCTCCAATACACTGTCGGGAGGAGAGGCCCAGCGGGTCCGCCTTGCTCACCAGATCAGTTCGACGCTTTCCGGCGTGCTCTATGTTCTGGATGAGCCGAGCGTCGGCCTGCACCCGCGCGATCACGGCAGGCTTTTGGACATCCTGATGCGGCTCCGGGACGCCGGTAACAGCCTGGTCGTGGTCGAGCACGACAGAGAGACGATTCTTCGCGCCGACCACGTCATTGATATGGGACCGGGGGCCGGGACCCAGGGAGGCGAGGTCGTTTTCTCGGGGCCGCCCGAAGAGATCGGAAAATGCGCTGCCTCGCTCACCGGACTCTATATCTCGGGCAAAAGGCAAATTCCCGTCCCGAAACGCCGGGAAAAAGGAGGGGATTTTTTTCGGATAACCGGAGCGGCCGGACACAACCTCAAGAGTATTTCCGCTGATTTTCCCTACGCATGCATGACGTGCGTAACAGGAGTTTCCGGGTCGGGCAAGAGCACCCTGGTTCTGGATACGCTCTACCGTGCGCTGGCTCGAAGTATCTATAATGTCGAGACCCATCCCGCCCCGTTCTCGGCTCTGGAGAACGCCGGGGCCCTTAGAAAAGTGATCCTGGTCGATCAATCGCCGATTGGCAGAACACCGCGCTCCATACCCGCGACTTACACGGGGGTCTTCGGCCTTATCAGGCAGCTTTTTGCGCGCATACCCGAAGCCCGCGCCCGGGGGTACTCGCTCGCCCGCTTCTCGTTCAACGCGAAGGGAGGCAGGTGCGAACACTGCCGAGGCGAAGGCCTTCAACGCATCGAGATGTATTTTCTGCCGGATATATACGTTACCTGTCCGGTCTGCGAGGGGAGCAGGTACAACCGGGAGACCCTGGACATTACATACCGGGGCCACTCGATAGCTTCAGTCCTGGAGATGACTGTTTACGAGGCGGCGGCATTTTTCGGGAATTTCCGCGCGATCCGCCACAAGCTCGATACCCTCATCGAAGTCGGAATGGGATACATACGGCTGGGCCAGCCGGCGACCACTCTTTCCGGAGGCGAGGCCCAGAGAACCAAACTTGCCGCTGAATTGAGCCGCCGCGGCCAGGGAAAGGCGCTCTACATCCTCGACGAACCCACCACCGGCCTGCATTTCGAAGACATCAGCAAGCTCCTGCACGTTCTTCGCAAACTGGTGGATCAGCAAAACACGGTTATCATAATCGAGCATCATCCGGACGTCATCAAATCGGCCGATTATGTAATAGACCTTGGCCCCGAAGGCGGAGAAGGCGGCGGGCGGATCGTTGCCGCAGGGACCCCCGAGGAGGTCGCCCGCTCGAAAAATTCCCATACGGCGCCCTATTTGCGGGAAGCGCTGGGGATACACCTCGCGGGGCGTCGAGATTTGAATATCCAGGCTCCGCCAGGTGAGTCGGAATGAGGGCGCAAGTCCGCACTAAAACAACGCATTCGTAAATTCCTCGGCGTCAAACGGGCGCAGGTCGTCGATGTTCTCCCCGATTCCTATGTAGCGGACCGGTATTTGAAGCTCGTCGCAAATGGCGGCAATTATGCCACCCTTGGCAGTGCCGTCGAGCTTGGTCAAAATCAGCCCCGTCAGCCCGATTCCCTCCTTGAACATCTTTGCCTGCGAGAGCGCGTTCTGCCCCGTTGAGGCGTCGAGGACAAGGAAGACCTCGTGGGGGGCGTCCGGCATCTTTTTTTTGATGACCCTGTGGATTTTTTTCAGTTCCTCCATGAGATTGACCTTTGTGTGCATGCGGCCTGCGGTGTCCATCAAAACGACGTCGATGTCGCGGGAAACCGCTGCGTCAAGGGCGTCAAAGGCCACGGCAGAAGGGTCTGACCCGCTTTTCTGCTTGACCACCGGAACGCCGGTCCGCTCGCCCCAGATTGACAACTGCTCGACTGCGGCCGCCCGGAAGGTATCGCCTGCGACCAGCATCGGCTTCAGGCCCTGCCGCTTCAACTGGCTGGCCAGCTTTCCGGTGGTCGTCGTCTTCCCTGTGCCGTTTACTCCCACGATCATGACGACGAATGGTTTGCCCGCGCGGTAGTCGAGCGCAGGGGCTTCAACGCTCAAAACGGCCCTGATTTCCTCACGTATCTGCTCACGGAGCCGGGCGGGGTCGCTTAATTCTTTTCGTCTCACCTTGTCGGCGACTTTGCGCAGGAGCATCCCTGTGGTATTCACCCCCAGGTCGGAGGTGATGAGGATTTCTTCCAGTTCATCGAGCAACTCCTCATCTATGACCTTTTTGCCGAGAACCAGGCGGTCTATCCGGTGGACGAATTTCTCGCGCGTTCCTTTGAGCCGCTGGCGAAGGCGCCTGAAAAAACCCCTTTTCGGAACGCCCTCTTCCGAGGCCTCGTCTTCCTCCTCCAGGATCTCCTCTTCTTCTGCCCCGGCGGGGACCAACGTTTCGGGTCCTCCGTCCTCCGTCTTCCCCCCTCCGTCGGCTTCGGGTTCCTCTGAGGCATCAGGCCCGGCCCCTTCGGCCGTGACCTGGCCCTCCCCGACGGCGATATCATGCTCCAGGGGCTCTTCTTTTTCCCCGGCCTCCGTTTCAAGGATGTCTCCCCGCACTTCCCCCGAGTCTTTCTTTTTCTTTCGCTTGAACCACCTGATCATATCCTCTTCTCCTTCGGAGATTCTATTCGGTCTGGCGCACGTAAGATGTAAAGTATAGTATGTAACAGAGGTGAACCGCGTTTCAAGGGTTGAGCTGACCGAGCGCGGGTCAAGGCGCGATTTTGGGGGGAGTGGGATGGATAGTCAAGAGCGGAGTTTACGTCTGGAAATAATTAAGGTCTGCCGAAAACTTGAGAGCAAAGGGCTTATTGCGGCAAGCGACGGCAACGTAAGCTGCAGGCTGGGTGAAGACTGCATCCTTATTACGCCGAGCGGTGTTTCAAAGGGGGACCTGGAGCCTGAAGACCTCGCAAAGACCTGTATGCGGGGAAACCTTCCGGAAGGCCCGATCAGGCCTTCGAACGAACTGCGAATGCACCTCCACGTCTATAGCATGAGGCCCGACGTTTTGGCCGTCGTGCATGCGCACCCGCCTTTGGCGACAGCATTCACGCTGGCCGGGTTTCCGTTCAACTCCAAGGTCCTGCCCGAGGTATGGCTTATGCTGGGCAAAGTTCCCGTCGCCCCCTACGCAACCCCGGCAACCGATGAGGTCCCGCAGTCTATTGAGCCCTACGTCACGGACAGCCGCGCGATACTTCTTAAAAGGCACGGGGCGCTCACTTTCGGTGGGACCGTTACGGAAGCCTGCATGCGGATGGAAAAACTCGAACACTGTGCAAAAATTCTCTTTTACGCCTCCATACTCGAGGACCGAAAGAGCCCTGTCGCCCTCCCGGAGAGCGAAATCGCAAAGCTTGGGCCGGGCGATTAAACGACGGCCGCAACCCGACACATGAACGCGTTGCAGTGACGACACCGAAAAGGGACTACTGACCGAGATGAGAGAGCGTGTAGCGCAACGGAGTGCTGGAAATTTTCATTATCCCGCGGAACGGCTGGTCCATCTCCAAAATTAAAAAGATCGAGCCGGCAACCGACAGCGCACAGATGAACAGGACCACCAGAACCGTTGTGTTGCGCGCGGCGAAAATGCCGAAACACCCGAAGATGAACGTGAGCCAGAACACCACGACAATGAGGAACGGCGCAGGGACTGAACTGCCCAGGCCGCCGGTTACGAACAAGCGCGTTTCCATAATTTGATCTGCAATCTTGAGCGCCCGAATCTGGAGCCAACGCTGGGCTTCGTTCTGCGGCACGAGTTTCAGAATATCTCCCTGGATTCCTCCGGCTGCGGGCGACGCCGCAGGCGGATCGACCTTTGCAGGTTGGGAGCGCTCTTCCGGCCAGATCTGATCGATTCGCCGGACAAGGATGCGCCGAATCTCATCACGTATCTCCTTTGTCTCCGGCCCGTAGGTGGCCAGCATATGATCGAGCAGCAGGATTTTTGCGGCAGTGTGCTTTATCGCTGCATCCTGCGTATCATATGAACTCTTGGCCGTGGCGATCACAAGCCCGAGAACGAGGGCGGCAATCGTCGCGATCAACCCCATCCCGAGCTTTATGACATCCTTGGAGTCCTCGCTGAGATGATGTTCAGGCATAACGACGCGGAGCAACATTCCGAGCAGCGCGCCGCCGAACACGCACGCAAATACGATCAAGGCGATTTCAGTCGAGTTCACGAGCAGTCTTCTCCTCTTTCGATTCCGTGTCAAGAATCCTAAAATCGTCCAGTTTCATGCCATTCGTATCATCCCCGGGACCGGTCTCATCTCCCTGCAGCGATACTCAGGAAAACCGGCGGCCAGGTTCCGGCTTCCAAACCGGGGGATGCCCCAAGAAAGCCGGCAACATCGCCAAGAGAGACATTTTCCACCAAAGTAACACCCAGACTCATCTTCTGGGCTTCGGGCACGTCACAATTTCGGCACAGTTTTTCAAATGCGCTTTGCAGCGACCGGCTTTTGCCTTGCAGTTCAGCCGGGTTTTCGCCCCCGGCGGCCCCTTTGATGAAATCTTCAAGGTCGCGGTGGCAGGAGGAGATAAGTTCAGTCATCCCGGGTGCCTCCATAAGAGTCAGGAACTGTTTCAACCCCAGGCCGTCCACCCTGGGAACCGGCCCCAGCAGGTGAGTCGCCGTGGAAAACTCCGTCTTTTTCTGCTCGCAGCCGGTTCCGATCATCTCCAGAGTTTCCTCGATTGCCTCCGGAAAACAGGCCACAAAGACCGGCATGCTCTCGACCGGATGTAGTGAAAGCATTCGAAACCAGGACTCGATCCGCCTCGGGAGCATGTACAGCAGGCCGTTTGTGTCGGGGGCGAGCGCCGGGGTGAGGCTGGTTTCGGCGGATTCCGATTGGTCATCCTCGATACCCAGTATGTCTCGAAATTCACGTTCAATGGCATTCAGATGGGCGTAGCTGGATTCGAGATCCCGCTCCTTCTCATCCAGTTCGCGGGCTATTTCAAGAAACAGCGCCGCCTGGATGGTCTCTTTTTGAGCGGGGTCCACGTCGGGCGGCAATTTCCCCCGGATCTCCTCTTGGATGCGATAGCTGGGTTCATCAATTTCATCGAGCGCCCGGCTGAGAAAGCCGAGAATCCCGCCCGGACCGCCATGAACCTGCGCGAATGCCCGGTATGCCTCGATGCAGGAGCTGACCCTGGCGGAAAGCTCCTCGCCTCTCAGAACCGGCCATCCGGAGAACCTTTCCTTCGCCCAGTCCGGGAAGGAAGCCTGCCGGGTGATTTCCAGCACGCTCAGCCGAGGCAGAAAAATGCCCAGATTCCTGAAATAATTTGCGGAAAGCGTCATATGCGGGAAAAGAAAATAATTCAATGTCTCGATTCGGGTCATAATTTTCCTCGGTTCAGGATACCACGGTTGCTCTCAGACAAGCCCTCCATGCGAGGCGCCTCTCCAATCTCCATGCTCCGCCGGGTGGAGGGGTGCGGGGGCAAATGTCCCCCCACCCCCCCGCGCTCTTTGCCTGGATTAACTCCAGAATAGACTTTGCCCGGGCATGGGCCTGTTTTCCAGGGCGCAGGCCGCTTCCAGGAGGCTTCTGAGCGCCCTTTCGCCTTCAGCCCCGGCGTCGATGCTGAATTCATTTACGAAGGCGTCGATATGCAGACGTATCACCTCAGGGGCCATCTCCTGCGCGTGCCGCCTGATGTAGGGCCAGGCTTCATCCGGGTGGTTCATAGCGTAGAGCAGGCTCTCCCTGATTTTTCCCTCGACCGCACCGGCGACTTCGCCGCCGAGGCTGCGCCGGATGGCGATCGCCCCCAGGGGGAGCGGAAGCCCGGTTTGGCCCTCCCACCACCGCCCAAGGTCGAGCGCCTCGTGAAGTCCGTACCTCCTATAGGTCCATCTGCCTTCGTGAATTATGACCCCGGCGTCCACCTCCCCGGCAAGGACCGCAGGCATTATCCGGTCGAACGGCATCGGGACCCGCAGGCCCCGGTGAGTTCCCTCGAGCCGCAGCAGCAGGCTGGCGGTGGTCAGGTCGCCAGGAGTGGCGATTTTAGCGTCTCTAAGCTCCTCGAACCTGGTGGGACCCCTTGCCACGACGAGCGGACCGCATCCCCTGCCCATGGCCCCTCCGCACCGCAGCAACCAGTACTTATCCAGTATGCCCGGGACTGCACTTGCGGAAATCTTGGAAATATCGAGAGCGCCCTGCCCTGCCCGCCGGTTTAGCATTTCGACGTCCGCCAGCAGGATATCCAGTGGAAAAGGGACCTCGATTCGCTTTTCCGCCAGTGCGTAAAAGATAAATGTGTCATTTGGACACGGGGAGTATCCGAGGGTGAGCGGATTCAATTCTTACCTCGATTGACTTCTGATTTTTGATAGAGGATCGAGTTTATCAGATGAAATCCTCGGGTGAAACTGAAAACGGCCGGGTCAGAAAACCAGTTTGTCCAGCAGGAGCTTTATTACCGCGAGGCAATGTTCGATTGCCGCGCCAAGGTCCCATTTGGCCTTGTCACGCACTCCGGCCATGTTGCCGATCCCGCGCAATTCCAGGAATGGGACGTCAAAAAGAACGCAGGTCTGGGCAATTGCGCTTCCCTCCATGTTTTCCGCCAGGGCCCGGAAGCGTCGAAAGCGCGCGTCGGCCGTTTGGATGTCGCCGCTCGCCATGCCCACCGTGAGACTCGGCCCGTATTGGACCTTAAATCGGCTGCGTCTTTCAGTGACGCCGCAGGGGTCGCACGGCCGGATGCTCCCGTACGGACCCGGGCTGTACATGGCCGCCGGAAGAAGGACGCGGATCCGTCTGCGGGAAAGGGTCTCATCGAGCGGGAAACAGTCGTAGAAGGGTTGACCATCTTTGAGAACCAGCGGGATTCCAAGACTGCTGGCGGGCAGAGCGCCTTCTATTCCCAGAATTCCTTCATCTCCGCAGACACAGTTTTCGGTAATCAGGACATCTCCTATTTCAAGCCCTGAACCGTCGTACGCTCCTGCGCAGCCGATGTTCCAAACCTCGCCTGCCCTAAAGCTCGAGAGCGCAGCCGCGGCAGTCGCAGCCGCATTTACTTTCCCGAGGCCGGTTGTCCCGATAAGCAGTTTAAGATCGCGATAAATATGTGTCGAGAAAGGATTCCCCGCTATTTGAAAACTGCCCTCGACCGGCAAAAACCCGCAGAGCGGAGCGATTTCTCCACGAGTCGCGCCGAGAATTGTCAGATCGATTTTTTCCATTTCCTTTCCCGGTCAAAAAATAATCGAGACTGAATTGAGCGATCGACTCCCGGCTCAAAGGAGGCCTGGATTCCAATACAACCATGCGCGCCGCTCCACGGCTTTCGGACCCCACATGAGGGTTTTACCACCGTTTAAAATTAAATTCAGTATTCAAATTCTCTATAATCAGTGAAGCATGCGTCCATGCATCTACGCCGCTCCAGGGTTGCCAGAGCCCCTCAAAGTTGGTAGGATTCTCAGCCGTGCAGTTGCGGTGAAAACACCGCAGATCCTAACCTGAAAATGGGAAAACAATGAAAGTTGTCATCGCCAGGACAGCCGGCTTTTGCAAAGGGGTCCGGGACGCAATCGAAATCACGATGAACGCCATTCAGCACCGCGAAAAAGGTGAGGATATCTGCACCTTCGGACCGCTCATCCATAACAGGCAGGTCCTGGCGATGCTGGAAAAAAAAGGGGTGGTGGACGAAAACCGGATTGAGAACTGCGCGGGCAAAAAGGTGGTGATCCGCGCCCACGGGATTCCTCCCGACAGCCGCCAGCAGCTTCACGAGCAGGGGGCGACTCTTCTGGATGCGACGTGCAAGCGCGTAGCCAAAGTGCACGCGGCGATCAAGAGGCATGCAAGGCACGGATATCACACGATAATAGTTGGCGACGCGGACCACGCCGAGGTGATCGGGCTGCTCGGATACACGGAAAACCGCGGGGCAGTCATAAACCGCCCCGAACAGATCGACGAACTTCCCCCGCACTGGCGCGACGTGCTCCTGGTGGCGCAGACCACGCAAAACGAGGAGGTTTTCCGGGAAATCGAGGAGGCCTTTCTAAAGAAATATCCGTTCGGCATAGTAAAAAACACGATCTGCGATTCGACACAGGAGCGGCAGGCCGAAGTGAGGCAGCTCTGTTCCGGAGTTGAGGCCATGGTTATAGTGGGGGGGCTTCACAGCGGAAACACCCTGAGACTTGCCGAGGTAGCCCGGGCTTGCACCATACCGACTTACCACGTCGAAACGGAATCGGACCTGGATCCCCAGGTAATGGCCCGATATTCCCGCGTCGGGGTTTCAGCAGGGGCATCTACTCCCAACTGGATCATACGGGACATTGTGGAGTTCCTGGAGGCCATTACACCCGAAGCCGGAACAAAGTACCGGTGGAAACACATTCTCGAAAGGCTTGCCTACGGCAACTTCTACATCGCCCTGGCAACGGCGCTCCTGGCCCAGATTTCGGAGGCCCTGACCGACTTTGCCGGGTCGGCGGCTTTCAGTCTTATGGCGGCCGCTTACGCCTTTGCGATGCACTCCCTCAACATTTACCTGGACCAGGACTCCATTGAGTTGAACGACCCTGGCAGGGCTGCTTTTTATCGAAAATGGCGGCCCGTTTTCATGGTCTCGAGCGCCGTTTCGCTCGCCGCCGCGCTGTTTCTGGCGTACAGCATAGGACTGCCCAATTTCCTGGCCATGTTTGCATTGATACTTCTGGGTCTTCTATACGGGGTCAAGCTCTTCATGCCTGCCGGGTGGGAAAGATTTCCAGTGAAACTCAAGGATATTCCCACTTCGAAGACCTTTTTCGTGCCGATGGCTTGGGCCGCTGTCAGCGCGGTCCTGCCCTATTTTGCCGGCAGCTTTAAATCAAGCCGCGTGGTGTACGCCTTCTGGATCGTTTTTCTCCTCTCTCTCGTTCGGACCTCCCTGCGCGACTTCCTCGCCATTCAGGGAGACAGGCTTGTCGGCAAGGAGACCCTCGTCGTGCTCGCAGGAGAAAAGAGGACCGCATTCTTCACGGTCGGCGTCCTGCTGGCGCTTGTCATCTCGGCGCTTTGCGGCCCCCTGGCCGGGGTCTCCACCGGTTTTTCCTATTTCCTTATCGCCCCCGCACTCATTTACGGGTTTTTTCTTAAAATGGGCTCCAGAAGAAAGCTCCGGGAGGACCCTCTCTACGAAGTTCTTATAGAGATTGTGCTGATCGCGACCGGCTTAAGCGCTATGATCTGGAACCTTACACACTGAATTGTACATATCCCTGAGATCCTTATCTTTAATTATTGACAGCGAACCGGTATTGGACCAATAGAGCAGATTTAGGATTGCCTGTCCCATTTTGGTTCGTCGGCCTACAGTTCAGGGTATTCAAGGGGACATGATTTGCCCGGATGCAACCATTGCCGAATGAGGAGCAGTTATGAAAGCAGAGCCGTTTAACCCGTTCACCATTGCGCAGCAGCAGATTGATCAGGCGGCCGAAAAGCTGGGGCTCGACAAGGCAACTCACGAACTGCTCCGGTGGCCTATGAAGGAGATC
>JBEKXG010000059.1:0-13245 GCA_049512295.1 Syntrophobacteraceae bacterium | reverse complement strand
CTTACGTCCACAACCTTGGCCCGGAAAATATCGACAATGCGAAGCACCTCGGCCCGCGTCGGCGGCTCGGCCCGTACCTTGATAAGGGCCATTTCGCGGTCCACGAACTCGGTCTCCGCAAAATCGTGCACCTTGATTATGTTCACGAGCTTGTTCAACTGCTTGACTATCTGAGACAGCACGCGCTCGTCGCCCGTGGTAACGAGCGTAATCCGCGTCAGCCCCTTCTCGTGGGTTCCCGCCGCCGTAATTGTTTCAATGTTGTACCCCCGGCCGCTGAAAAGCCCCGCTATTCTCGCCAGAACACCCGGGACATTCTGGACCAGAATGCCTACCGTGTATCGTTTATCGGTCGTGACTATCATCTAAAAATCTCCCCTCTAAATCTCCCGCCCACGGGAGAGGAGAATTCATAGCAGTGTCCATCTGGAAACCCTGGATAAGACACTAGGAGTTTCCGATTCGGAAAGGAGGTATTTTTCGTCCTGGCAAGGAAATCGAGGGGTTGCGCGGAGGCGTACATGGGTACGCCGCACAAGCAAGCCCGAAGATTGACACCGCCAGGGCGGAAAAGAACCCTTTCCGGACGGAAACTAGCTATGCAAGAAGCATCTCCGTAATGCTCTTTCCAGGGGGGACTATCGGATAGACGTTTTCTTCCGAAGCCACCTGGAAATCCATAAAAACCGGGCTTTTTATCGAAAAAGCTTTCCGGAGCACCGGTTCGACCTCTTCGGGCCGCACAGCCCTCAGTCCGACAGCCCCATAGGCTTCCGCCAGCTTGACGAAATCGGGAGACCCTTCCAGGCAGGACCCCGCATAGTTCTTTTCATAGAAAAGCTCCTGCCATTGGCGCGGCAGACCCAGATACGTGTTATTGATAATGGCCACTTTAACCGGAATATTGTTACATACCGCCGTGCACAGTTCCTGGATGTTCATCTGGATGCTGCCGTCACCCGCGATATCTATAACCAATTTGTCCGGAAAGGCTACCTGGGCGCCTATGGCCGCCGGGAAACCGTAGCCCATGGTGCCCAGACCGCCCGAGGTCAACAGCGTGCGCGGGCGGTTGAACTTGAAGAACTGGGCGGTCCACATCTGGTGCTGCCCCACCTCGGTGGTGATTATGGCGTCGCCGCCGGAAATCTCATAGATTTTTTCGATAACGTACTGCGGCTTTATTGCATCGCCCTCCATGCAGTAGGAAAGCGGGTGCTCTTTCTCCCACTGGCTTATCTGGTCAAACCATGGAGCGCGCACCTCGGCAAGGCCTTCGATCGGCTCGCTTTCGGCAAGTTGTATCATCTGCTGGAGCGCGTTTTTGCAGTCGCCCACGATGGGAACATCGACCTCCACGTTCTTGCTGATACTTGTCGGGTCAACGTCGACGTGAACAATCCTGGCGTTCGGAGCAAATGTGCTGATCTTTCCGGTTACCCGGTCGTCAAAACGCACGCCGACTGCAAAGATAACGTCCGCATGCGATATCGCCATATTGGCCTGGTAGGTCCCGTGCATCCCGAGCATTCCCAGCCAGTACGGGTTAGCCTGCCTGCGGCCTTCCCCGTCAACGGTTTCTGCCGGAAAGCAGCCAAGTCCCATCAGGGAACAGGTCACCGGCGCCTGGATGAGCTTAGCCAGCCTGGAGAGTTCCTCCGAGGACTCCGAGATAATTATTCCCCCGCCGGCGAAAATGACCGGCGACTTGGCCTTCCTGATGAACTGGTATGCCTTCTTGACCTGCCCGGCATGCGCCTCCAATGTCGGCCGGTAACCAGGGAGGTCCACTTTCTTGTGATATTTAAAATCGGCATACGCCTGAACAACGTCTTTCGGCAGATCGACAACCACAGGTCCGGGGCGGCCCGTACGCGCCAGGTAAAAAGCTTCTTTTATTACCGTGGCCAGACTGTTAACGTCCCTCACCAGGTAACTGTGCTTGGTGCAGGGCCGGGTGATACCGATAATGTCCACTTCCTGAAAAGCGTCATCCCCGATGAGCGGCGTCGGCACCTGACCCGTGAATACAACCATCGGGACCGAGTCCATATTAGCGGTGGCTATACCCGTTACTGTGTTTGTCGCCCCCGGGCCCGAAGTCACAAGACAGACCCCCACTCGACCGGATGCCCTGGCGTATCCGTCGGCCATGTGTGTGGCGCCCTGCTCGTGACGAACCAGAATATGCCTTATGTTGTGTTTCGGCATTTCGTGGTAGATGTCCAGAACGGCGCCGCCAGGGAACCCGAATATGACATCCACCCCCTCTTTTTTCAAACACTCGAAAAATATCTGCGCGCCCTTCAGTTTCATAAAAGCCCTTAATTCGCCTGCTTTGACATGAGGCGTGGATAATAGCTGCGGACAGGCCGGAAAATCAGACCGAAAACGGCCGATTCTTTATGCCTGGCCATACAATGAATTTGAAATTTTAACAGCAAGCAATCTAAGGTGTCAATCGGATTGCGGAATTAACATTATACCATGCATAGATTTAGCTCTGCCAAACGGCAACCGGAAGCGGCAAAATGAAAACTATTGGGTGAGTGGGGTGAGTGGGTGAATGGGTGAGCAGGTGAAAACGGCCGGTGTCTCATCCGGTGTTTCCTGATGAACACTGACCACGCGGAGCGTGGAGATTGGGAGAATTCAACGACCCGGCTTGGTCCGATCCCTTTGCTATTTGCTTCAGATTCGGCGCCCTGTCTCCTTTCGGTGCCAGGAAGCCGGTTATCGAAATAATGATTCTTCAACCGGCCTCCTGCAAAAATGCAACGATACTACCGATGACCTTCCTATTTCAGAATGGCATACCAGGGTTTTGCCGGCTGTCCGGTCAGGTCCACATATATATGCTTGGTCATGGTATACTCTTCGAGCGCCATTGTAGAGAGGTCCTTTCCCCAACCGGACTCCTTGCATCCTCCCCGGGGGGTCTAACAGTGCCTGCCTGGATCTGTGATGCCATAGCCAGGCCCGCTCTGGTGTCCTTTGTCCATATGGACGCCGATAGACCGTAGGATGTATCGTTGGCCAGGACAACTGCCTCATCGGGGGTCTTGAACCTGGACAATCCGACCACAGGGCCGAAAATCTCACTCCTCATCAATTCCATGTCGTTTGTGCAGTCCCCGAAAATCGTGGAACGTCCATAAGTATTTCAAAGACACGCTTTCTTTTTGCCAGGCTTCTGTTTATTACACGAGGGCTAAAGTGCGGCGAATGAAAGACCTTGAGTCCCGGTCACAATCGAAACAGACGGTCCCCTGCTCTCTAAGCTTTAAGACCCGCCAGGACTGCCGCACGCAGCTTGGGGAGCAGGTCGAGAAGACAGATAAGATGTTTCATCCCATCTTCGATGTCACTTCTGGTTGCGGCTCGGATTTTTGTCTCAGAGCCGATATCCCACGGAACAATATTCCACGAAACAGTATTCTCCGGATTTGCCCGGGGGACTTTCAACCGCCTGGCCGTTTTCCAAATTTTGAAATGTTATGTGCAATTATTAAGTAGTACCCCTCTTGCCCGGCTTCCAAACCTGGTTATAATAATTTCAATAGCTTAGCCAAATCTGGTCCCACAAGGTGGCTGTATCGGGTGCCGATTTCAAATCGACACCGGGCCGACGCCAGGAAAACTAAGCTTACTACTGCATGCATGGAGGGGGGAACAAACGAGATGATCTAAACAGCCCGAAGATTATAGCGGCTCTCCCTCTTTTCGATTCAACCCCGGGCTGGTGAAGCAGTTTGTTGGGTAACAGATTTACTGTAAAAAACCTCTCTCGCAAGGAGACCAAATAGAAGTTGATAGAAGCTGATATTTAAAGGCGCTCCCCGTTGCACCTCGGGAGCGCCTTTTTTTGTGCAACCCGCTTGAAAAATTTGTTTTGGGGTGTTGACAGAAAAGAAACAAAGAATAACTTTTTATCCGTCAGCGGAGATTCGCAGGCTACCCTGACCCCCCTGCCTTATTCGGGGCGGGCATTAAAGGGGAATGCGGTGTTCCCCGGTCTTCCGCTGTCTACCCTATTGAGGGATCATCCTATGTTTCGGATGGTCCCTTTGCTTTTTGGACCACTTTTCGGCCGCCGTTTTTAAAGGGGTATTTTGGGGTTCAACCGACAAACGAGTGCCTTCAATATTCTTCACGCGAAGCCGCGAAACCGCGAAGAGACAGAAGGATGCGAGCACCTTAGGTGGGACTAAGGTATAAGGACGAATATTTTTCAAAACAAGATGAGGGCAATACTGGCAGGAATTTACTTGCAGGGGTCGTAACGTTCCAGGTGATTCAAGTCAAATTTTCCCGGCTCTTCCAGCACGCGGCCGTCTGGCTCGGGGGTGCAACTGAAGTCAAACAGTACCAGGGTATGAGTTGATTTATCGTACACTTTCAGGAGATAGTAGCTCCCCTTGGGGACAACCACCAGAGAATATTTCGTTAATTCTTTGTAAAAATCTTCCGGGATTTTCCCATGGATGATCCGAAGAAAAGTGCCTTCATCAAGGGTATCTGGGATGTGGTCTCCGAATTCGCCGATAATCTTATCCGCCGAAAAACTAACCGCTGTTTTAAGTGTCCCATAGTCTTTTTTCTGATTCTCGGAAAGGGCAGCGCAGGATGCGGCTGAGACCGTGAGAAAGAAGAACAGAATTATTATGGAAGAGCATCTTCTCAAATTAGGCAAAGTACGTTACCGTCCCCTCTGGAGAATCTTGGTCGACACCCGTGTCCAGGTTCCAATTCTTCACAAAATCAGCCACCACGATGTTTGAATTGAATTCGCGATAGAGGGTACCCCACACTTCCAGAACATTGCCAACCGCTCTTTCGAACCCGTCAGTTAAAAAATCCCCTTTTTTGTCACTCGGCAATTTAATCTGAGCATAAAAGCTTTCATACCGGTCAGGGTGCTCGGTCATAATCTGTTGCCGGGTCTCGTAGATATAGTTTTTTACTGTTCCAATATGCCTGAAAAGTGCCGCCAGAGCCGAGTCCCCGCCTGCCAGATCAATAGCTTCCGTGTAGGTGGAAAACCATAAGGGCGGGTCAGGCTCCTCATTCTTTTCGCTGTAATTGCTCTGCAGCAGTTGCCTCCAGAACTCCATCACATCATCGAAGTGATCGGATGCTTTGCAAAACTTTAAAATACCGGCAAAGTCAGAGTAGTGGATGTCTCCCTTTTGGATCTCATTGAAAATCAGAGAATCGTGGGTCATCTCGCAAATACGGTGTGGTGTATGGTTCGCCGGGTTTGAATATGGACCGACAAATGCCTGGACAATCGGGTGAATCGTGGCGTCTATCACAAGGTGTGAGACAAAGCCCAAGAGCCATATCAGTCTTATTTCTTGCGCTTCATCCGTCGTGGGCCATACGGTTTTCAGGGCAGCATGTCCGCTTATGGCGATCCCATTGGTTTTCTCATAATGCATCACATCTGCCCAATTGACCGCCCCGGTCTTAAAGCTCAAATAGGGCAAGTCGGGGCTGACGGCACCGAGAAACAAGAATTCAGAGTGTTTATTGAGAAGACGCCAAAGTTCACCATTGAGTGCAGAGTGATCCCGCTCGCTTTTCGCTTTTTCGCAAATCATAAGGTGAGTGAATGTCCCTGCCATGGAAAGGCAATATATTTGTAAACTCAGTTGAGTGCAAACAGATATTGGTCTAAACAAAATAACTCCTGGTATAGCAGTTCCTGGTTAATTGCAGTCCAACCGGAATTCATGAAGGCTGGTGGTGCGACAGGACTGTATTTGCGGAAAACAATCCTGTTCGCGGTTTTTTTGGATCGAGATCGAGTAATTATCTTTTTGGTAAATGTTCACCTCAAAAGGTGTGGAGAGGAGCGCCGGTGGAAGCGGAGCGAGCCTTTTCAATGCAAGGGCTGCCCGGCTGACCGCTCTGAAGTCATATCGGTACGGTTCCACCAGCCGCCGCCAAGCGCCATGAACAGGGCTGCGCTGTCGGCAAAACGGTTGGCCCGGGCCTGCGTTAGGTTTATCAATGCCTGCTGCCAGGTTTGTTCGGCGGACAGAAGCGCCTGGTAGTTAACCGAGCCGAGTTCCAACTGCCTGCGTGTAAGCTCGAAGCTCCGCCTGGCCGCGCGTTCCGCCGCCGCCGCCGCCCTCAGGGCATCGGCATCGGACTGGAGCGCATGAAGCGTATCCGCCACGTTTTGGAAGGCGTTTAAGACGGTGCTGCGATACTGCGCCGCGGCCTGATTCAGGGCTGCTTCAGCAGCCCGTTGCCTGTGCAGAAGAGTGCCGGCGTCGAAAATAGTCTGCGTCACGCTCCCCGTGAGATTATTGAAGTAGTTGCCGGGAACGAACAGGCTGCTGAGCTGGGTGGAAGTGCCGCCCATAGAGCCGGTGATGCTGATCTGCGGAAGCCTGTTGGCGACAGCAACGCCGGCCTGGGCGCACGCGGAATGCCAGGCAGCCTCGGCGGCGCGCATGTCAGGGCGCTGCTCCACAAGTTTCGAAGGCAGGCTGACCGGCAGTTCCTGCGGGAGGCGCAATGCATCCAGATCGAACTTTTCCTCCATATCCTCGCTTGGAAAACGGCCTGCAAGGGCCGTCAGCAGGTCACGCGTCAGCGCCAGTTGTTTTTCAAGCGGCGGCAGGGTTTCCTCGACCTGGGCCAGAGCAGCTTCCTGGGCGGCAACGTCGAGGGCGGTAACATAGCCAAGCGCGAGGTGCCGGCGCATTATTTCGAGCAGTTTCCCTGCAATTTCGATGATTTTTTGGGTTGCGTCAATCTGTGCGCGCAGCGAGGCTTCTTGGACGGCCGCGGCCGCAACGTTGGACGTCAGCGTGAGGTATGCCGCCTCGAGCTGGAAGCGCTGAAACTCGGCCTGGGCCTCGAGCGATTCCACCTGCCTCCGGTTAAGGCCGAACACGTCAGGCATATAACTAAGCGTCAACTGAGCGGTATAGAGCGTGAAGTATGCTTCGCCTGAAGTGAGCGTAGGCGCGAGCGTTTCAATCGCGTTCTTCTGGCGGCTTGCAGAAGCACCGCCCTGGACCGTGGGATAGAAGAAACCTTTTTGAGCCGCGGCAAGTTCCCTGGCCTGTCGCAACGCGGCCTTCGCCGCATCGAGCGACGGGTTGGCCCTGATCGATTTTTCGATCAGCGCGTTGAGCGGCGGCGACTCGAACAGTGTCCACCACTGTTGCGGAATGTCCATACCATTGACGAAGCGCTGTTCTTCGCCGCCCGGCACATTGGGCGACGAGGCGGTCTTCGTGAGGGGTTTGGCAGTATAGCCGGCAGCCGCAGGGGCTTCGGGCCGATGAAAATCGGGTCCGACGGCGCAGCCTGAAACCAGGGCCAAAAGTGAAAATGCTGTAATGCAGCAAAAGCATTTTGCGGACATTTTCAAAATCCCCCCTGCCCCCAAAAAGGGGGGGCAATAGGTCGAACAGGTCGTATCGGACCTATTGAGGTTCGTCCGGCTTCCTGGTGAACAGCAGCCGGAGCGGCGGTACGAACACCAGCAACATGATCGGGCCGATGAGCATCCCGCCCACGATCACGGTCGCAAGGGGACGCTGCACCTGGCTGCCGATGCCGGTGGAAAGCGCGGCCGGAAGCAAGGCGATGCAAGGAGACAGCGCAGTCATCAGCATCAGCCGCATACGCCCCTGCCCCGCATGGAACATGGCTTCGAATCTGTCCATGTCGGTGCGGGTCAACCGGATATGGTTGTAATACGTAAGTATCAGGATGTTGTTCATGACCGAGACCCCGAAAAGCGATACGAAACCGATAGCGGCGGAGATGCTGAAGTCAAGGCCGCTGATAAAGAGCGACAGCACGCCTCCGGCGATCGCAAAAGGTATCCCGGCCAGCACCAGAAGGCTGTCCAGCAGCGAATTGAACAGGCCGTAAAGCATCACTATGATCAAAAACAGGGTGACCGGTACAATGGCTTCGAGGCGTCCGGTTGCTTGCTGAAGCTCTCCAAACTCGCCGGCCCACTCGATCCGATATCCGTTCGGCACCTTTACATTTTGCGCAATACGACTCTGCGCCTCTGCAACGGTGCTCCCGAGGTCACGGCCGCGAACGCTGAACTTGATCGGGATATAGCGCTGATTGCGCTCGTGATAAATATAGGACGCACCCGTATCCAGAGATATGTCGGCAAGTTCGCTCAGTGGAATATAGGCGGCGCCGGCGCCTGCCTGGCAGCCGACCTTGATATTGCGCACCGCTTCGATGCTGTTGCGATACTGGGGCGCCAGGCGAACGGTAAGATTGAATTGGCGGTCCCCCTCCAGGACGGTCGTCGCCACATTGCCGTCCAGGGTTGTTTGTATTACCGAGTTGACATCACCGGCGTTGAGGCCGTAGCGGGCCGTCTTCGCGCGATCCACCCTGATGTTCAAATTCGGCTGGCCAAGGACCCGAAAAACCCCGAGGTCCTCTACCCCCTTTATCCGGCCTAATTCGCGCGCAACCTGGACCGCGACCTGCTCAAGGACCGCCAGGTCCGGACCGACGATCTTGACGGAGTTCGCGCCCTTGACGCCCGAAAGCTGCTCTTCGATGTTATCCTGGATGTACTGCGAGAAGTTGAAGTCAATGCCGACGAACTCATTGGAGAACTCCGTCCGCAGTTCTTCGACCAGTTTTTCTTTGGTCAGACCCGGGGGCCACTCTTCGAACGGCTTTAGCGGCGCAAAAAACTCGGCGTTAAAGAACCCGGCCGGGTCGCTGCCGTCGTCCGGCCGGCCGTGCTGCGAGACCACCGTTATGACTTCCGGGTGGCTCGAAAGGATCTCCCGCATCCTGGTTACCGCCGGCATGGCGGCTTCGAGCGATATGGTAGGCGGCATGGATGCCCGAATCCAGAGATTGCCTTCCTCGAGGGGCGGCAAAAACTCTGTGCCTAGCCTCGGGACCAGAAAACCGACCGCCGCCAGAAACAGGATTCCGATAGCGACAACTATTTTCCGGTTGGCAAGCGACCAGCGAAGGACCGGTGTATAGGCTGAACGAAGCGCCCTGACCAGAAGGGTCTCGGTTTCCTTGACGTATTCGGGAAGAAGCAGCGACGCGAGCACGGGAGTGATCGTAAAAGTTGCAATGAGCGCCCCGGCCAGGGCATATGCGTAGGTCCTTGCCATCGGGCCAAAAATCTGGCCTTCGACGCCCTGCATTGTGAACAGCGGAATGAACGCCGCAACCGTGATCATCGTGGAGAAATATACCGCTTTATCTACTTGCATGGCGCTGATGTAAATCAGGCGCAGCCTATCGGTCCATGCCCTGCTCAGGCTGGTCGGATCTCTACCCGACTGCCCCTCGGCAAGGTCTTCGAGAAGCCGTTTTTTTTCTTCTTTTTTCGCCTGGGAGTTCCGGAATATGTTCTCAACCAGTATCACCGCTGAATCCACGATGATACCGAAATCGACGGCGCCGACAGACAACAGGTTCGCGTCTTCCCCTTGGAGCACCATGATTATTACGCTGAAGAACAGAGCGAAGGGGATGTTTGCGCAGACGATGACGGCACTGCGCAGATTGCCCAGAAAAATCCACTGGATAAAGAAAACCAGCAGGCAGCCGAAGATGAGATTGTGCAGGACCGTGCGCGTGGTTATCGAGACCAGCCAACCGCGGTCGTAGAAGGGAACTGCCTTGACTCCCGGAGGCAGCGTCCCGTCGCTGTTGATCTTTTCGACTTCCGCCTTGACCCGGGCCAATACGTCTCTTGTATGCTGTGTCCGGTTCATTACCACAATGGCCGCCACCACGTCGTCGTCTCTATCGCGGCCGCACTTGCCCAACCTCGGCACATGGCCGGCATAGACCTTCGCAACGTCTTTTACCAGGACCGGAATGCCGTTCGATTGCGCGAGGGCGATATTCTGAATGTCATCGACCTTCCAGCCTTGGGTCAAATCGGTGGCGCCTCCACTGTCGACCAGGCCGACACCGCGGATGTTCACTGACTGCTGGCCGATATTGATCGTGCGCCCACCCACGTTGATATTGGCGTTGCCGACCGCGCTGACCAACTGCGGCACGGTAATGCTGTAGGCCTCAAGTTTGTTGAGATCCGCTTCAACTTCGAATTCCTTGGTGGTGCCGCCCCAGGTGTTTACCTGCACAACCCCCGGGACCGACAGCAACCGGCGCTGCAGGACCCAGTCCTGGACCGTGCGAAGATTGGTCAGACCGAAGTTGGGCGGTCCGGCCACCTGGTATCGAAAGATTTCGCCTACAAGACTCGACCCCTGGATAGTTGCGCGCACATTGTTGGGAAGACTGACTCTTTGCTGCAAACTGAGCGCCGTCTGCGTATACGCGAAGTAGTAATCAACACCGTATTTGAAGGTGACACGGACAAATGAGAGGCCATAGAAAGAGTTTGAACGAATGTTATCGACCCCGGGCGTGGCGGCAAGGCCGACCTCCATCGGGACCGTGTAATAGCGCTCCATCTCCTCTGCGGACTGGCCGGGGGCCTGGGCGGTGATCTCGAGGATCACGGGTGCCGGGTTCGGGTAGGCCTCGATATTGAGCTTCGAATAAGCGAAGAATCCGCCGCCGATAAAAACGATCAGGCACATCAGGATAATCGGACGGCGGGTCAGCACGAAAGCAAGCACCGACTTCAGCATGGGATTCTTTCCTAAAAGAAGGCAAAAGGCAAAACTGAGTCACATTTTTGCCTTTTTACTTTTTACTTTTTACTTGGCCGCATTTCTCAGGGCGTTGCTCAAATACAGCGCCCCTTCGGCGGCTACCAGTTCCCCCGGCTGCAGGCCGTCGACGATCTGGTGGCGCCCGTCCTGCTGCATGCCTAGCTTCACGGTACGTTTGGAAAAGGTCCGGCGGTCGGCGGTGACCCAAACGCTCATCGTGCCGTCGCCCTCCCGGACTACGCCATCGAGCGGGACTGCGGTTGCGCGTACCGAATCGCCCGTGCGGATTACAAAGGTAGCGAACATACCCGGCCGCAGTTCGTGCTTCGGATCGCGGATCTCCGAGCGTACCGGGAGCCGGTGGGTAGCCGGGTCGACGGCGGCCCCGATGGTGGAAACCTTCCCCTCGAACACCCGGTCGGGCCAGGCCATCACCTTGACCTTGACCTCTTGTCCCACATGGAAGAGCGGACTGTCGCTCTCGACGACCTGTGCCAGCATCCACATGGTCGAGATGTCGGCAACCGAGTAGGGAGCGGGCACTGCTCCAGGTTGCACCAGGAGACCGGGCGCTGCATTGCGGGCCGTTATGCGGCCGGTTATCGGGCTCGGCACGACCATAATCGGGTCGATCCTGCGCTTGGCCACAATTTGGTCAACCTCAGCTTCAGTCTTGCCGAACAGGCGTACGGCATTGCGGGCGGTCCTCAGGGCGCCTTCCGCGCTTTGCTGGTCTGAGATCGCCTGCTCCAGTTCTTTCTGGGATATTCCCTGCGTCTCGTAGAGTTTTTTGTCGCGCGCCAGGGTCTTGGTTGTGAACTCGAGCACCCCGGCTGAGGCGATCAGGTTCGATTCAGCCTGGCTGAGGTCGGGGCTGTCTATCGTATAGAGCTTCTGGCCTTTGACCACTTCATCGCCGAGTTTTGCAAACAGGCCGGCGATTTTCCCCTGGTAGGGCGAAAAGACCTGGACCGTCATGTCCTGGTTGAAGTCTATACTGCCAACCGCTTCCCGCTGGATAACGAAAGTCAGCTCTCCAGCAGGCTCGACCTTGACCGACTTAACCTGCGTCTCGTTCAGTTCCACGGTTTCCGGGAGAGTATCGTCCCCTCCCGCCCGGCCCTGTGCGGCGTCGGGCCCCTCGATGCCTCGCCCTGATTTGGGCTGGTTGCCTGAATATTTTACGAGGTACAGGCCGGCCGAAACAGCCAGGACCGCCACGGCAAAAGCCGCACCTGACAGGACAGTTCTCTTGCTGGGTCGCATGATATACCTCTGACGTAAGTCGGATGCCGGATATCAGAAGTCGGATCGGTGAATCAGGAGTAAAGCTCTTGAATTGGCGGGGCGCGAATGCGCAGACTGGAAATTATGATAATGCGGGGAAGGCCCGATGTGAAAAGCTGGCAGTAGTCGGACAGGGTCGCGATATGACTCCGGACGGCATCGGGATTCACATCGCCGTTGATATCACAGACAAAGGCCGGATCAGGCTGAGGCGTGCGGACGGCAATGGCGCCGGGGTCCACATGAACCACGCCGCGCATGTACCAGACCACAACGTCCCCTGTTGCGGAATTTTCCCAAAGGATGTCCGGCGATCCATCCCGGTCGAAATCGCTTATCTCTATGACATTCCAGGGAGGAGGAAGAGCTTCCAGGGTTTCCGCACCCAGACGGAGCACCCCCTTCATGTACCAGACAACGGTCTCTCCGGTCGCTGGATTTCTCCAAAGAATGTCCGGGCTTCCGTCCCTGTTGAAATCCCCCGCTCCCACGATGTTCCAGGGGCTGCCCATCCTGGCGACGGTGTCCTGCCCTACAACGACCGGCCCGTTCAGATACCATATCCGCACGTCACCGGTTGACTTGTTCCTCAGCAGGATGTCGGGGCTTCCATCTCCATTGAAATCTCCCACCCCCACGACATCCCAGCCGGAACCGGGAGCCGTCTCGAGCCGCTGCTCGGAAACCAGGGCGCTCCCGTGCATGTACCAGACCGCCATATCCCCGGTTGTCTGATTTCTCCAGAGAACGTCCTGGCTTCCATCCCCGTTGAAATCTCCGCCCCCGGCGATTTTCCAGCCCGGACCGCTTACGAGGCCGGCCGAGGCGAGAGCAGGGAATATGGCCGCCGTAATAAGAAGAACCCAAAGTGAGATCAAGAAGCCCTTTTTCATGAAGACCCCGAATTCTCCCTGCCGTGGAACCTGAAGGGTAAAAATGCATTTTCTACACTAAGAAGCTTTCTGTCAAGGTGGACCTATGCAGTCTTATCATTTGTCCGGTCTCCCCGATTAGACTAACCATCAGCAGCTTTTCCAAACTGAGTATGTCTTCAATTACAATGAGAGAGGTCCATAAAAGGATGACTTCCCGTAGAACATTGTGGATGCCATTCTTTAATGGACCCTCGTCCAACGTGACTCACAGCACGAGAGCCGTCAACAGGGTTTCGAGGGCAACTCGCACAAACGCAACGCCCCAATCCGGGCCGCCTGCAGATATTGCCTGCAAACCTGGCGCAATAGATCTGCCGTCTTGCAGAAATCCCAACTCATACAAACTCTTGAGGATA
>JBEKXG010000058.1:0-13262 GCA_049512295.1 Syntrophobacteraceae bacterium | reverse complement strand
GAGGCCCGAAAGGCAGCAAGGTAAAACTGACGATCCTGAGGAAAGGGGAGCACAAGCCGCTGGAATTTGAACTTGTCCGGGACATCATCTCTATTCAGAGCATAAAGTCGCGCACACTGGAACCCGGATTCGGCTACGTCAGGATTTCGAGCTTCCAGAGCGGAACGGCAAACGATCTGCGCAAGGCGCTCAACCAGCTCGAGGCTGAAAATTCAGGCATGCAGGGACTCATAGTCGATTTGAGAAACGATCCCGGCGGGCTGCTCGATCAGGCGGTGGAAGTGAGCGATGAGTTTCTCGACGAAGGTTTGATTGTGTACACGGGTGGTCGGCTTGAGAACCAGAAAATGCGCTTCGAGGCCCACAAAAAAACAAGGCAGCACACATATCCGATTGTCGTTCTGGTGAATTCGGGGTCGGCAAGCGCATCCGAAATCGTTGCGGGGGCGCTCCAGGACCACAAAAGAGCTATTATCATGGGTGAGCAGACCTTCGGCAAAGGCTCCGTCCAAACGGTGATTCCGCTAAACGACGGCTCGGCACTGCGGCTTACCACATCGCTCTACTATACTCCTTCAGGAAGGTCGATTCAGGCCAAGGGAATCACGCCCGACATCGTAGTAAAAAGGGAGGTTCCCAAAGGCGAAGAAGCCCAGAGCGAAGATTCGTTGCGCATTCGGGAAAAAGATCTCCCAAGGCATATGGAAAACCAGAAGTCGGATAGTCAAGGCAAGGGGGAAGCGGCTCAGGCCGAGGCCAGGAAAATGGTTGAAGGGGACAATCAGGTGCGCCGGGCGCTCGATCTGCTCAAGGGCTATAAAATAATGGCTCAAACGCAAAGCAGGTAAGCAGCCTTGACAAACTGACGGCTTTGCTCTGAACGACTCGTGGCAGCCGGCCGGAGAAGGCGTCCCGCGAACGCCCACCGCGATTGATAGACATGCATAGCGGGACGCCTTACGCCCTGCGGGATTTACGCATATTCAGGGACGCCAAAGCTGCGCACGTTAGCTTCTAACGTGCGCAGCTTTTCGCGAAGCGTCCTTTTGCCTCGTTAAACGCGTCGCTTTTTGAAGCAATCGCGACGCCGGTATGGTTAATAAAGACAGTGGGCATTTGTCCCTTCTTGAGTGTAGTTAATAAGTCTATCTCACGAGAAGAAATTGCGGCCGCAAAAACGGACTAAAACCGGGAAGGCAAGGAGCGGACGCAAAGGAGGTCCGGGGGATCCTCCCGCCCCGAAAAAAAGGCCTTCAACTCCTCTTTTGGTTGCATGGGTTCTCGCAGTCATATTTTTGTCGTCTCTTATTTATCTTGCCAGGGAAAGCCGGCGCCTGCCCGATCCCTCTGCCGGCCTGCCGGTCGTCAAGACGGATAACGGCTCGAAATCCCAGACCCGGCCATCAGGGGATCAAGCCGGCGAGGCAAGCTCAGATCCGGGAAAGCCCCGGGATTTGGCTGCGGAGCAGTCTGAAAAAAAGACTGAAAGCTCCCCCTTGGGGAGCGGGAATGCGGACGAGTCGCCACGGCGCCGGGATTTACCCCCGCTGGCCATGAACAGACCCGCGCCGAGGCCTGGCCCGCCCCCCCCGGATATCTCTCCAAAGCATGCCAGAGTCTCGATCGTAATAGACGACTTTGGGCCCGACCTCGGGGTCGCAAAACAGTTTGCATCTCTTCCTTTCCCCGTTACCATGTCTGTTCTGCCGCACCAGGCGCACAGCCGCGAAATCGCCGAGCTGGCTCACCGCAAGGGCAGGGAAGTTATTCTTCACCTTCCGATGGAGCCTTTGGACTCCAGAGAAAACCCCGGCCGGGGAGCGCTTCTGCTTTCAATGTCCGGCGATGAAATCCGGCGAAACATCAGTGCGGCCCTCGATACCTCCCCTTACTTCGACGGGGTCAACAATCACATGGGCTCGCGCATGACCAGGGATGTGCAAATCATGAAAACCGTACTCTTGGAACTCAAAGGGCGGGATCTTTTTTTTCTCGACAGCATGACGACCAATGAAAGCAAAGGCTGGAAAGTAGCCATGGAACTGAAGATGCCAACCCTGAAGCGTGACGTTTTTCTTGACGACAACCCATCTGCGGATGCCGTCCGTTCGCAGATTTCAAGACTGGTGAAGATAGCCAAAGTCCGGGGCACGGCTCTTGCTATTGGTCATCCTCACGAAGCAACGTTAAAAGCATTACAGGAAGTAGCCGGACATTTCAGGGAAGAAGGAATCGAGGTCGTTGCCGCCCGGGACCTGATGAACCACTGAGACGTTGGCGCCTCCCGGAGCGTGGAGATTGGACCGTCTGCCGTTGACTTCCGATATCCGGCTTCTGATCTCCCATATCCGACTTCCTATATCCGGTATCAGTATTAGAAGGGAAACTGAATGAAAACCTGCACTCGGAAAAAGACTCTTCTCGCTGTTGTCGTTTTTTGCATCTCGTTCTGCCTGTCGTCCGCATTCGCAGTAACACATGGGCCCGGTAAAGTGCAGAAGGCTCCAGAGGCCAAGGCCCAGCCGTCGATTCAGGTGAAGGAACTCGATTATAATTTCGGCGAGATACTTGAAGGTACTGAAGTCGAACACGAATTCACCGTCAGGAACACAGGGACCGCTGTCCTCAATATCGAGCGCGTCCAGGTTGACTGAGGGTGTATAGTCGCCCGGTACGATGCGGCGATCCCTCCCGGTGGAGAGGGAAAGATGACAATGAAGGTGAACCTGAAGCACTATCAGGGCAAGGTTAATAAAAAGGCGACCATCCGGAGCGATGATCCAAAGAACCCCGAGGTAATCGTCAGGATGGAGGGCGTTGTTTTAGCCATTATCGATGCAAAACCTTCAACCAACATCGTGTTTCGGGGCATGGCCGACCAACTCAACGAGTCGATTGTGGACCTGGTGGGATCGGCGGCGTCTTTCCACATTTCCGGTACCGAGACCAACCTCACCGAAAACATAAACTACGCTCTCGAAACAGTCACAGAAGGAAAACAATACAGGCTGAAGGTTTCCAACAAGCTCAGTCAGGGAAACTACGGCGGGTTTATCAGGCTGAGTACCGACCTGGCTCAGAAACCCGACATAATCATTCGCGTTACAGGGTGTATCGAGGGCGAAATATCTGTAAAGCCGCAGAACATTCTGATCGGAAAACTGAGCGCCAACCAGCCCGAACGGGTGGGCAAAATAGTTGTCACCAGCAACCGCAACAAGCCTTTTCAGATTACCCGGCTGACCTATGACCAGAACCTTATGACTGTCACCCAGGACGAAAATGAAGCGGGCTTTATCCTTGAGGTCCAGCCAAGGCTGGAGAGTGTCCCGGTCGGCTCCCGCAAACAGGCGACATTGAAAGTCGAAACGGACCTCAACCCCAACGAAAAAGCCGAAGTGCTGGTCCATGTTTTCAACTCCGCCGATCAACCGGAGGCCCTGAAAAAATGACTCCTGCGCCATATCGGCCCGAATGAAAAAGACTCATACTACTGTAGCTGCATGTTCCGGCGGCCTGTAGTTGAGAGGAAATTTAATTGATTCAAAATGATACAGATAATCTGACAAATAAGGCACTCTACTTGCACGTATATTTCGGGCGATAAAAATACATCCGTAGAGTATAAAGATACCCTGCTTGACCTGATTCCAATTCGCGTGACCGGCTGCTATTAAGGGGACAAAAGAATATGGACCCCAAAACTTGAGGAGACAGTCGTGAGAAGGGGAAGACCAGTTCGTTACATGGCTGTGGAGAGTTGCGACAAAGTAAGGCGCAACGTGTTTTGCCGAAACTACGGTGACTGCCTTGACTACGCCATTCACCTGAAATGGCCCGGTTTTTCCTGCCAGGGCTGCGAGAGCTATGAGCAGGAAAGGCTTGAGGGGGACGCCCTCAATGACGATTATGCTCGCTGCGTGGCCCTCGCTTTCGTTAGCGGCGCCGTTGACCTCGGCGCCAAGGGGATGCACGCCTGAAAGAACCATCTGGTCTGCAGCCCTCAAAATCCACGTTCCGCGAGGTTTGGAGTTCATGCCCGCGATGTACCGGTAACATGTTCCGCGTTCCGCGAGATTTTGCGCGATGTATGGAGTCAATGTCTGCATGGCCCATGGAGCGCAGCGCAGTCTCGACCCTGCCAATAAAGTGCAGCTCTGCTTCAAACTGCCTGCAAGGGGTATCTTCAACCTTTGCTCGGTCCTCATACCTCAGTCCTCGGCTTTGCCGCAATCTGCTGACAGGGGTATCTTCGACCCCGAAATCCACCCTGGCATACTCAAAGCCGCCATCGAAATGGCGTGATTATGGCGTGATTTGTGATAAAAGGCGGCTTTATGGCTGGATTAGCGTTTATAGAAATGTTAATGAATAAACCATAACTGTCTGAAAATTATGTCTAAATACTTGTTAGCCTGGTTTGGCATCAAAGTTGCTATTACATCAAGACGAAAATAAACTCTTTCCTCCTCAAAGCCGATCGGTCCGCCCCACCGATTCGGCTTTTTACTTTTTCGCGAATGGAAGGAAAAATCTAATGCCCGCGCACAAGCACACCATCGTGGAGGAATACGATGGAATGGTAGCCTTCGGGCTTTCAAGGGATGTGGATGAAAAATCGCTGATGTACTACCTTCAGAAATTTTCGGATGATGACATGCTGAAGGTCCTGGTGCCCCGCCTCTCGGATGAGGAAATAAACCGCTTGTTCGCCCTGATTTCGGAACTCATGCGCAACCACCTGAACGACAGCGAGTACCACGAGCTGTTTCTCAAGGACGGGTGAATCGGTGAGTCGGTGAATCGGGGAAAATGGTGTAATGGTGTAGACATAGGTGATTAGGAGAATGGGGAAAGCGGTTTCTCTTCTTGCCTTTTCCTATTCACCCATTCACCTGCTCTTTCAAGGTGGCGATCAGCCTGTCGTTTTGATCGGGCAGGCGCACCGTCACGCGAAAATACCAGTCGTCAAGCCCCTCGAAGGACCCGCAGTCGCGAATCAGAATGCGGTCGCGCTCGAAGATGTCCCGCTTCAGGTGAGAGGCCGGCTGGAGTTTGCGTTCCATCCGGACCAGCAGGTAATTGGCCTCTGCCGGAAAAACCGTGAGACCGGGAATAGCTGAAAGCCCCAGTGCAAGCCTTTGGCGCTCTTTTGCGACCAGTTCCAGGGTCTTGCCTCTGTATTCATCCTGCGTAAGGCAATAGGCGCCCGCAGCCTGGGCCAGAGTGTTTACCGACCATGGCGGGAGGAGGCTCCTTACCTGCGCGGCAACCCGCGGGGAGGCGAGCAGGTAGCCGATCCGCAAGCCGGGCAGACCGTAGAACTTGGTGAAAGATCTTATGAGCGCCAGGTTCTGCGACCGGTCCAGGAAGCGCTTCAGGGAAGCGTGCTCGCAAAAATCGACAAAAACTTCGTCAATCAGAAAGAAGGCCCGCCCGGGTTGAGTGCTCTTTTCGAAAACCCAGCCGGTTACCTCGCTGTCCAAAAGCGAGCCGGAGGGGCTTGCCGGGTGCGTGAGCAGAACGGCTTCGCAAGGGCCCTTCCGCAGTGCTGCCTCCAGTTGCTCGACTTTGGGTTGAAAACGGTTTTCCGGGGCCGAAAACACTTTTTGCAGGCGCGTTCCATGTAGTTCGAAAGCTTTGGCGTATTTGCCGAAGGCGGGCAATACAGCCAGCGCGTTGCTTACTCCAAGCGCCCGCGGCAGCCAGTAGATAAGTTCGGTCGATCCGTTTGCGACCGCAATGCATTCAGGGTCGATGTCGTGAAATTTTGAAATAGCGTCTGTCAGGAGTTGATTATGTATATCGGGATAGTTCTCCAGCCTGTGAAAAGAGTCGGAAAGAATCCGGGCCAGGCCGGGAGGAGGGCCCAGCGGGTTTATGCTCGCGCTGAAATCGAGGATTTCCTCGGGTGAGCATCCGGCGCGGGCCGCAAGCTCATAGATATTTCCGCCGTGAACGATACTCATGCTCAAGGTCCTTAATACCTGCCCTTCACTATTTATGGGTCAAACTGGCCAAAATCAAATCGGACCTGTATAATTCCAAATCTCTCAATCCCAAAATTCCTAAACTCCGGCGAGCATGAGGCAGGCGGCCAATAAGAAAGCCAGCCCTGAGCTCAGGTACATAAGCCGGATCATCCGGCGGTAGGCTTCAAGCGTCAAGGGGCTTATCGGGTCGCCCAGCAGGGGTTTTGCCACAGGCTGCCCGAAATAGACGCTGGTGCCGCCGAGCTGGATGCCGAGCGCCCCGACTGCTGTGCCCGAACACGAGGTCTTACCAACATGACATTGGGCTGCGCCCTAACCACAAGTTCAGCATCCGCGGGCTACGTACTTTCTGCCTTGCATACGGACTCGCACGTCCACAGACCCAACTGCCGTCGAACGTTCAGATCGTCTTCCTTGAAAAGACAATTGCAGTTGCGCCGGATTCTTTCAATCAGATCTGCATCTGCACTGATTTCCCCGAACCGGCTCACAATATCCTCCACAGGCCCCAGCTCAATTCCGACCCATCGGCGCTGCTTGATTTCAGCCACCACATAAGTCGTTCCTGAACCACCGAATGGATCAAAAATCACGTCCGCTTCGTCAGAAGCCATTTCTATAATCCTATCCATCAGCTTAACGGATAATTCGTTGGAACCTTTGCGTTTTTTATACTTGGAGTGACGTACAGGAGCGATATCCGTCCAGACATCCGTCAAATTGACCCCTTTGGGATTCATCTTATCCTTGTACCCGCCATAGTCGCGTAAATCTGCTTTACATACCGGGCAAATCTCCATTGGCAAACGGTCGGGGTGGAATCTTTTGGGTTTTTCACCCTTGCAGTAATAGAGAAGAGAGTAATGGGATGGGTAAAGCCGTCCCGAAATGGGGAGGCTGTATTTGATATCCACAGCTATCCAATGCCGAAAAGTGAGACGGGCGTTAAGGTATGTCGAGATATGACTATTCCACCTGGGGATATTCCAAAGGAAAAGACTGCCGCCAGGTTTCAGCAGCCGAACACATTCAGCGGTCCAAGTCTCACACCACTCCAAGTACTGTGCATTATTGAGATCATCATTGACTCCGGAGGGATAGAGCTTTTTGAGATTAAACGGTGGGTCGGCAAAAATCATATCGATGCTGTCGCTTTCCATGTGGTGCATGAGAGCCATGCAGTCCCCTTGATAAAGCCGTCCAAGGTTGGTCTCGAAAACGACGGGAGGAGGCTCTGCATGATTTACTGGCTGCGCAATATCGCTGCTGATGAGGTCAAAAACCTCCTTAGCATTGGACTTCAGCGCCTCCAGGATGCGGCGGTCCAAGACTGCCATTTTGAGCATCAATTCAACAGGTGACAACCCCGCCACAGAGCAGATTCGGTCTAGATCATATCCTGATGGCAAAGTATTGCTGTCATTGTAGTACCGCAATCGCTCCACCGGTATGCCGGCGGCATCAGCAAATCTTTTTACGGCAAATCTGTCACCATCGTGTATCCGCAACGCCCTAAAGAAATCAGAACGACTCATGAGCAAGTATCCTTCAACCCCTTCCGTCCCTTACATGAATACTATAGGCTGTAGATTTTTAGTCTACGTCATCATACACGCCAAAGCAATATTGGGAAATCCAAAACCCCTGGGAGGTGCAAAGTTGACCATCGAAGAAGCATCGGCGGATGATATCCTCATCGTTAAGGATTCTGCTTTCATAGAATGCAAGCTCGAGTTCATAGACTTCATTAAGCCCCGGAATGAGTTGTAGATGCCTAGGCAACAGTAGCCTATAGATGTTTTCCGAGAAAAAATCAGTAGAGCGCTCCGCAGAGTGTTTTTCTGGTCTCATTTTGAAAACTTCTCCCCACCTGTATCGTTTGAGCAAATATCACATGGCGTAAGTATTCATCTTGCCCCGGGGTGGGTTCATCTTTTCGACATATGCTTACTGAACCTTGTCTGCCCGCGCACACTGGTCCAACTTGGCGTGCTGAGATGCGGAGGTGCAGCAATTGGTTCCCCCACCTGGCGTGGCCTGGAAATTCTGCATCACTACAGCCCGGATCAGCCCAATTTTCGCATGGTCAGCATGAGGCAGGCGGCCAATAAGAAAGCCAGCCCTGAACTCAGGTACATAAGCCGGATCATCCGGCGGTAGGCTTCAAGCGTCAAGGGGCTTATCGGGTCGCCCAGCAGGGGTTTTGCCACAGGCTGCCCGAAATAGACGCTGGTGCCGCCGAGTTGAACCCCGAGCGCTCCCGCTGCGGCGGCTTCCGGATATCCGGCGTTAGGGCTCTTCATCTTCGGCGCATCCCTCATCATGACGCGCGCCACGGTACGCCAGTCCTTGCCCATGCAGGCCGAGGCGCACACCAGCAGCCAGCCGCTGATCCTTGCCGGGATGAAGTTTGCGACGTCGTCGGCGTGCGCCGCAAAAGAGCCGAAATAGCGGTAGCGCTCGTTCTTATACCCCAGCATGGAATCCATGGTGTTTATCGCCTTGTATATCAGGGCGCCAACCGGACCGAAGATCGCCAGGTAGACAAGCGGCGCCACTATAGCGTCGCAGATGTTTTCGGAAACTGTTTCCACAAGGGCGCGCACAATGGCCGCTTCGTCGAGTTGTGAAGTGTCGCGGCTCACAATGAGCGACAGGCGCGTTCGGGCAAGGGCAAGGTCGTTGACCCGCAGAGCACTGGCGACTTGAGAGGATTCTTTGTGGAGACCGCGGGTGGCAAGAGTAGCGTATGCCAGCCATATCAAGGCGAGGTCGCCGAAGACCCGGCCTGCGACGTGGGATATTGCGATGAACGCCTTGGCCGCGCACATGACCACTGCAATAACGATCGCCCAGAGAGCGAATCCCGAAACCCGCATGAGAGCCGGGGACGCCGAATCCGCATAGAGCAGATTCTCGATAAGGGTAATGAGCCGGCCGATCCATCGGACCGGGTGAGGCAGCCATCGAGGATCGCCCGCCGCAAGGTCGAGAAGGTAAGCCGAAGCAAGATGCCAGGGGAGAAACACCATCTGACTCCAAATCCAATCAGGTCGCGCTCGCAGAACTCCACGCCCCGCGAGGTGGAGGAATGATTCTTCCTCAGTCCTCAGTCCTCAGTCCTATTTTATGAGCGTATCGAGAATCCGGCCAACGTCGACGTGCCTGCGCACAAGTTCGGCGAGCCGGTCGTATTGCTCCTCTTTCCAGAGCCGGAATGAAAAAGAACCCGAAGCAGGGGCGACTATCTTGCCTGACCTTTTTCCAACGTCTTCGAGGAACATGTTCCGGAATCCGTCGTTGTCGAATATCCCGTGTATGTATGTGCCCCATGCCCTTCCGTCGGGTTGTGCGAGCCCATCCTCCATGTCCACAGGCTGGCCCTCCCGGCGGATGATCCTGAAAATAGCTTTTGCCTCTCCGCTCGAGACGCTCCTGCCCATGTGGATTTCATATCCCGAAAGCACGTCCCGGCGCCCTGGAAAGGGCAGGGATTCGGAGATCACGGCGGCTTCGACCTGAGAGGTTATCTTTTCGGGATACATCTCGGTTTGCATATCCAGCAGACCCAGGCCCGTGATCGCCTCTATCGAGCTCTCAATTCCATGCGGGTCGCGCACCAGGGCGCCCATCATCTGGTATCCGCCGCAAAGCCCTACGACAGTGCCCCCCGATTTATGGAAGGCTGCCAGCGCATCGGCCATGCCGCTCTTGCGCATTGCGGCAAGGTCTTCAATGGTGTTCTTGCTGCCTGGAATGATTACCGCGTCGAATCCGAAAATTTGGGCCGGCCGGTCGAAATAGACCAGTTCTATCCTCGGGTCCCTCTCGAAGGGGTCGAAATCAGTGTAGTTGGAAATGAAGGGCAGGCGGACGACGCCGATGCGAATGGCGCAGGGAGCGCTTTTGGCCTCAACCCCCCTCATTCGCCGCCCGAGCGCTACGCTGTCTTCTTCCGGCAGGGAGATATCATCGAAATAGGGCACAACTCCGAATACCGGCACACCGGACCGCGATTGCAGTATTTGAACCCCGTCCTCAAAAAGGCGCGGGTCTCCCCTGAGCTTGTTTACGATAAACCCGATTATCCGGCCCCGCTCACCCTCCTCCAGCAGTGAGAAGCTGCCCAGCAGGGCTGCGAATATCCCTCCCCGGTCGATATCGCCCACCAGGATGCATTTGGCGCCGGCCATCTCAGCCATAGCCATATTCACCAGGTCGTGCTCCCTGAGATTCAGCTCGACCGCACTCCCGGCGCCCTCCATGACAATTATGTCGTTTTTGGCGCTAAGCCTTTCAAATGCGCCCCGGACAACGGGAACGAGTTCCTTTTTATATTCGTAATAGTCCTTTGCCGAAAAATTTCCGATCGCGTGTCCCAGCACGATCACCTGAGATCCCAACTGGGAAGTCGGCTTGAGCAGGATCGGGTTCATGTCCACGTGAGGCTCGATCCCCGCTGCCTCGGCCTGGACTACCTGGGCTCGCCCCATTTCACCGCCTTGCGGAGTGATGAAGGAGTTCAGGGCCATGTTCTGCGCCTTGAAGGGAGCGACGCGGTACCCCTCGTTTTTAAATATGCGGCAAAAAGCCGCGGCCAGGACGCTCTTGCCCACATCTGAGCCGGTCCCCAGAAACATGAGTGATTTTGCGTTGGGCATCTCGGATCGGTTTACCTCCCTTTTTTCCACTCGGCGCAGTGGCTTACGAATTGCCGTGCAGCCTCGGGGGCGCTGCCCCAGTGCAGGTGGATATAGCTGGCAAGCACGGAACCGGCCTGGTAGCCCTCAGGACGTGCGGCTTCACTTTTGCGCCTGCGCAGGTCGTATGCGAACTCAAATCCCGTGTCTGCCTCAGGTTCGACGATTTCAGAGTAGTGAAATTCATGCCCCCGGATAACACTGCCGGGTCCGCCGAGCAGACATTGCCGCCGAAGGACGACTTCCGTATATCCCAGAGCCTTGCGGCGGGCGAGCATTCTGGTCCCGAACGGCAGTATCCCCGCCATGTGATGCCTCTTCCCTTCAACCGTGTCTATAAAGCGGCCAAGGGTCATCAGGCCGCCACACTCGGCATAGATCGGCATGTTGCGTGCGGCCCGCTCGCGAAGAGACTGAAGAAAACCGGCATTCTCGGATATGGCTCCGGCAAAAAGCTCAGGGTATCCCCCGCCAAGATATGCCCCTGAGCAATCCTCGGGGAGAGTCTCGCCGCTGACGGGAGAAAAAAAACGAAGCCGCGCTCCGGCCTGCTCCAGGAGTTCCAGGTTGTCGGGATAATAGAAGCAGAAAGCCGCGTCGCGCGCTACCGCAATCACAGGTCTGTATCCGCTGACCGGCCCGAAGGGCAGGGGGCCGGACCCCGCTTGGGCCGGGTATCGGGTTTTCTCGATGAGCAGGTCGATGTCGAGGCGCTTTTCCAAAAGCCCGGCCAATGTCTTTTGCCACCCGGCGTCCAGCCTCATTTCATCTGCTGTTACAAGCCCTAGGTGCCGCTCTGGTATGCTGACCGCGTCCTCTCGAGGAATACCGCCCAAAACGGCAACTTCGGGACATGCGGAGCCGACTGCCTCCTTCAGGTACTCCAGGTGAGCCTCTCCACCGATCCGGTTGAAAATCACCCCGGCAAAATCGAGCACCGGATCGAAATGCGTGAATCCGTAAATCAGGGCCGCGGCGCTCCTTGCCATGCTCCGAGCGTCCACAACCAGCACGACGGGGACCCCGAGCCATTTGGCCATCTCGGCGCTGCTGCCCGATTCAGTCCGGCCCTCGTAGCCGTCGAACAGTCCCATTACGCCTTCGATCAAACCCAAGTCCGATTCTTCCAGAAGACGCCGGAACAGACCCGCATTCCAGCTACGGCTCAGCATCCATCCGTCCAGGTTGCGGCTTTGCCTTCCGGCTATCTGCGTGTGAAGTCCAGGGTCTATAAAATCCGGTCCCACCTTGAAATGCTGCACACTGAAACCTCTGGCCTTCAAAGCGGCGAGCAGCCCGAGCGCAATTGTCGTCTTGCCGCACCCGCTGTGCGTTCCACCTACCAGGAAGGCGTGTTTTTCTCCGGGGCCGCGAGCCATCTTTTCTTTCCGAATCGGGGCACAGGCCTTAAGCCCTGCGCTCCGGGGTGCACGAACTGTGGGACAGAGTCTTGGAATCCGTTCTATCTCTCTATGGTTCCAGCACCTTGAGTATTCTTATTTCTTTGCGTAAGATGCATTGTGCTCTGCTTTCCGTCAGAGGTGTTTTTAGCAACGGCCCGGGCATCTGAACCTCCGCGGGAAAACGAACTCTCCAAGCTTTTCAAGAGCACTGCACGTCTTCAATCCTCTGAGTGTGACATTGGGACGGAGTGACACCGCCGGATCAGGATAAGTGCTCGCTGTTCAGGGCCAAGTATCCCAAAAACGGGCATTTGCAAAGCTTAAATCCTCCTCTTTGGCGCCGAAATTGCCCAAATCCCTTCTTTTCTTGGCTGTGGTGGACGTTTGTTCCCGTCGATGCCTATCGCGCGCGCATAATACATTATAATATTCGCAGGCGATATGCCGATCGTCTCAAATTTGCGTCCAACCCGTCCAACCCGTCTGGAAAAACAAGACTAAAGGTGCGAACGGGGTCGGACCCAATGCCGCTGATCTAATAGAAACACCCGTCCTTTCGACCCCTTACAAGTTTCGGGTCCGTGTTTGAGAGAGGACGCGCAAAAGAAATCCACGCTCCGCGAGGTGGTTTGCTCCCAGCGCCCCGCCACCTTTGCCTCTCGGAGTCATACATCAAAATATGGGGTCGTATCAATTCGCAAAATGAAGCATCTCCTGGTCTCGGCAGCATGAAGAAAAAGAACATCCCCGGCCTACGCTCCTTGTTCCCGGTTTCCGGAATTGAGGCATCACTTCATATTTCCTTTGCATGTACTTCTGATTATGAAGTATAATTATCCTCGGATTAATTCAGAGGCGTGTAGCCGGAAAGCAGTGAAAGATGAAACCATATCAGAGTGAACAGAAGAAAACCAGCAGGCAGGACACTGAGACAGGACTTTGCCCTTTCCGCTCACCGTTCAACGGAGGATAGACGATGGAGGTCAGATGTCAGAAGGAAGTCGGAACCCGCAACCCGACACCCGTCCCCACTGTTCATTGCATTTGGCCTGCATTTGCAATGCACCCCCTCAGTCCTCAGCACTATCTGCCGTAGCCCCTGCATGACCTGATTGGGTCAAACGGCTCGTGTGCTGATCGGTTGGAGCGTACTTATCTTATGTTCT
>JBEKXG010000057.1:0-13396 GCA_049512295.1 Syntrophobacteraceae bacterium | reverse complement strand
ATACAGAGCATGAAGGCCGGCATCATGGAAATAGCCGACGTGTTCGTGGTGAACAAGGCTGACAAGCAGGGGGCCGATCAGCTCTGCACAGAAGTTTGCTCGCGGCTCGAAATCGATGCCCACATCAAGGAGCGCGACTGGACCGCCCCGGTAAATAAAGCCATTGCGGTCGAAGATATCGGGATAAAGGAACTGTGGCTCTCCATCGAGTCGCACCGCAAATATCTGCTCGATTCCGGCAAGTTTTACGAAAACAGGCGCCAAAGGACCTGCCGGGAAACACTGCGGATGATTCACGGAGAGCTTTTTCGGGTCATTCGTGAGCAGTTGGAGCAGAACGGAAGGCTCGACACCGCTGTCGAGGAACTGATGAAGAAGGAGCGCGACCCTTACACTCTGATGCGTGACATTGTCAGCGAGTGGCTTTCCATTTCCAAATTGCAGAAGGAGGCGTCATGAAGGTACTCAAAGTTGACCACATCGGTATTGCGGTAAGCAGTATCGAGGAAGTAAAGAAGCTTTATACCGATATTCTCGGACTCGAGCACATCGGAAGCGAAACTGTCGCAGAGCAAAAGGTGACGACCGCCTTCTTTCCGGTGGGCGAGACCGAAGTCGAACTTCTCGAATCGACCGCCCCCGATGGCCCAATCGGAAAATTCATTGAAGCAAAGGGGCAGGGAGTCCAGCACATTGCCTTCCGCGTTGAAAACATTGAACAGGCCCTCGAAGAACTCAAGGCAAAAGGGGTCAGGCTGATTGACGAAAAGCCGAGAAAAGGCGCGGGCGGAGCGAAAATTGCCTTCCTCCATCCCAAGTCAACCTTCGGTGTCCTCGTGGAGCTGTCGGAAAGATAGCATTCACCCGCGAACAGGCGCCCTCCAAGGCCCCGCCGCCTGTGGGGGGATTGGGTGGAGGCTGTTTGGGTGAAATCCGTGTTCAAATTTGGTGCCTGGGAGCGCTTTCGAGCGCTCCCTTTTTGTCCTCGTCCCCGTTCAAGAGCCTCCTTAGTTGCCTGCAAGAGCACCCCTGTCGCTGCCTTTCAATAAATCAACTGAGACGAAAGGAACTGCAAACAACACCAGAAGGGTTGTCCCTGCATTGATGAATACCAGCCATGAGAAACTCCACTGCCAGCTTTGCATCAACCATGAGCCGACCCAGTCCGCGCCGTTGACCGCCAGATTCCGCAGGCTCATCATCAGCGCAAACCCCAACCCCTCGCATCCGCGCGGTGTGGCGCGGGCCGCAAGATCGTAGAGTGGGATCACGGCCAATGTGCCGCCGAGTCCATTCACGGCGGTGATAATTATGGCGGCATTATGGGACTCGTAATACAGATAGAGCAGAGTCAGCATAGAACTCAAAATGATCCCGCCCGCGAGCAAAGGACCTAACGGCATTGCTTTGCAGACGCGCGCATAGATCAGAGCGCCGGCCATCCCGGTAATGCCGCCGATTAGGGCCAGCCAGCCGATGAATGGCTGTGAAAAACCGAGTTTATCGATCTGAATGTAATAAAGAGGAGTGGCAAATCCAGGAGTGACGTGAAACAAAAAAATCAGACATCCTGCCGTCCAGAGCGTTCTTGAATGCAGGAGAGTTTTTAGTTGAATTCCGGCCGCCGACCAGACTTCGCCGTTTCGTTTTGCGCCGCGCTCTTCGTGATGAAATTTGAACACGCAGAACGCCAGGCCAAAAAGCAAGCCTGCCGCCAGGATCGCGGTCCAACCGATGGCGTGTACGGCCAGGTAACCGCTCAGGGGCAGTCCAATCGTGACGGCGAGATTGTTCAGCCCTTCCCGCAAAGCACTTAGCCTTCCGGTGGTCCCAAAGCGCTGGGCCTGTTCTACAAGCATGCCTCCCATCGCAGTGCTCGCAAAAACCATCATGAGGTTCAACGCCATGGCGATAAACAGGATCGAGTGATACGATTCGGCGATGACGCCCAGAAGAATCCAGCATATCCCTGCGGCGCCTGCGCTAAGCATCAGGTAGTGGCGGCGCCTGGTTCCAAAAAGCGGGATACTGTCCGAAACTAGACCAGCCAGTGGTTTAAGGTACCAGGCAATAGCGGCGCAAAACAGAAAAAGCGACATGCCCTCCGGGGCTGCATGGAGGTGTTCTTTTAAAAGATACCGGATCGGCAGTTGACCGATTACCTCCGTTTGAGCAATCGTGGTCACAAAAGCCGCAGCCCCGATGATGAAGGTGTGCCTGTACAGGCTCGCCCTGTTCCCTTCAGACGCGTCGATTGGCGATTCGACGGCTACGCTTTTCCGATCATTGATCGCATGCGGGAAACCCCGGGCAGGGGCCGCCGCCCGCTGGCGCCGCTTCATTGGAAGGAATTTCAAACTCAGGATACCTCCGGAAATTTTTCCCGCCGCATTGACCAACCATTGCCCTGAATTCCTCGCAACGCAAAATCAAGGGCGCACGGCTGCGGATCAGCCACGATTTCGTAGCTCGGTCCATCCGTAGATAAATGTATTAACGCGCACACGCTGATCTTCATCGTCCTCATACGACAAGAAACATCTTGTTCCGTAATCTCAGTTGGACATAATGGACAGCGGCGTCGATGGTTGTGTTGCAGGCCGATGTCCGTCCGCCGCCGGCGCCAATCGGAGAATCGCTGCGCTCGTGACCGGAATCGCCCCTTTTCAAAAGGGGTGGTTTTACTCCCTCGAGGGTATCTCGGCATCCAATTGACGCCGGGAGCGAAACGCTTTGACATAACGCGAATTATTGGCTATTTAGCTAATGGTTCTCCTTCGGCTTTTTGTTTGACCCGATTCGGTGGAGAACAGACGAAACCGGCAGGTTTAGCTGAAATTTTGACGTCGAAAAATCCGAATCGGAAACTGCCGGTGTCTAATCCGGTCTTTCCGGATGCACATTACCTAAACAAAATTGGATTTGCAAATAGTGGACGTTTCCGCCCTGCCCAGTTTCATGCCGCCCGGTTTCGGGAACCTCAAGGAGAAGATTTACGCCCGGGTCGGTGCGGATCTTGTGAGGATCGAAGAGGAAATAAACCGCCTGCTTGACTCCGATATTCCGTTAATTTCGGTTGTGGGACGCTATATAATGGGCAGCGGCGGCAAACGGCTGCGGCCTCTGCTCATGGTTCTGTCTTCCAGGCTTTGCGGATACAGCGGCAACAATGACGCCCCGCTTGCCGTTGTGTTCGAATTCTTGCATGCGGCAACCCTGTTGCATGACGACGTTGTTGACCACGCCGAATTCCGGCGGAACCGTCCCGCGGCAAACACGGTCTGGGGCAATCCCGCCGTTGTGCTCGTTGGAGACTATCTGTATTCCAGGTCCATACAGATGGCTGCCGGATACCGGGACATCCGAATCCTGGAGGTGCTGCTCGACGCCACGACCATGATGTCCGAAGGCGAAGTACTCCAGCTCGTAAATTCCGATAATCTTGAAATACGCGAGGACGAATATCTCGAAGTTATTACGAGAAAAACCGCCGTGCTTATCAGCGCGGCGTGTCAGGCGGGCGCCATCTTCGGAGGCGGCGGCACAGCCGAGGAGAAGGCGCTCAAGGCTTACGGGCACAACCTGGGCATAGCCTTCCAGTTGATTGACGATACTCTGGACTTTACCGGCGAAGCGGAAGAACTCGGAAAACCGGTTGGAAACGACATTCAGGAAGGTAAGGCAACCCTGCCGCTCATCTATGCTCTGCGAAACGGAAAAGCCGCCGAGCGGCGTCGGATAAAGCAGATTTTCATCTCCGAGGAAATCTCCGCAAAAGACATAAGCGAAATCCGAAACCTGATGGTGCGTACCGGTGGAATCGAATACACGAACACCCGGGCATGCGCGCATTCCATGAGGGCCAAAGAGGCGCTTGGCATATTTCCCCGGGGTCCGGTAAAAGAAATCCTGGACGACATCGCCGATTATGTGATCTACCGCAGAACCTGAAAGTTGAGGCCCCGCCAACCCTGCAGTAAACTCCTCCCCTCCCACAAGCTGGCAGGAGGTCGCCATGAATCGGAAACTGAGGGAACTGCTTGAGAACAATAACGTCGAGTACGATACCATCAGCCATTCTCCAGCCTGTACGGCTCAGGAGATTGCGGCATCTTCGCACATATCCGGAAATGAGATCGCAAAAGTAGTTATGGTGAAGGTGGATGGCAAAATGGCCATGGCCGTTTTGCCCGCTCCACGCAGGCTCAGATCTGAGGACCTCGCGAGAGCCGCAGGGGCTGCGAGGGTTGAACTTGCAAGGGAGGAAGAGTTCGGGCGGTTATTTTCTGATTGCGATCTCGGGGCAATGTCTCCCTTCGGAAATCTCTACGGACTGGACGTTTATGTGGAAAAGACTCTGACCGAGAATCCGAAGATTGCCTTTAATGCCGGCTCTTTTGACGAGCTGGTAAGGATCTCCTGCAAGGACTTCGAAAGGCCGGTCAAGCCAAAAGTTGCCGAGTTTTCCCATCAGGATGCTCAACAGGATCACCCTCAGAGGCCGGCTTAGAACGTCAATTTCAATGAGTCTCTAAGTCACACGCTATTCCCGGCGCCTCTTTCTCAAGAACTTCCCGTGACCCTGCCACAAACTGGCAATTATACCGTAAAGGATTGTTGGCTCAACTGCGCTGATATCAGATGGTCACGCCAGCTCCGAATGGCACGGAGTACGTGCCTCTGGTGTTCCTTAAGTCCTCCCAATCCTTTTCTGCCGAAATGAAAATTCACTTCGACAAACACCGGTTCCCCCTCGTCTGGAAACATGAGATCAAAGCCGGCAATGTCGATTCCCGCACGCGTACAAAACGCTCGGACAGATGAAACGCCCTTCTGCTGCAGCTCTGGCCAGCCCCCATGATCGAGTCTCCCGCCTCGGCAGACATTGTTGTAAAACTGCCCACCACCAACACGAAAATAGCTCACGGCCTGGTCTCCATAGATCACCACACGAAGGTCTTTTCCACCGTGTTCCACCCACTTTTGGATCAAGAGGGGCTTATCCTTTGGCAGCTTCAGAAGATACTTGGGTACATCTTCCCGCCCATAGATCGGAAAGACCGTCTCGCCCCCTCCACCAAGGTCCCCTTTAAGCACGATCGGATATCCCCATGGGGATTCGTGTTCATTTAGGTAGGCTTGCAGGCAAAGAGGAGACACAAAGACAAGGCTGTCCGGATGCCGAACTCCCATTCTATGAAAGAGATAAACTTGTCTGGTCTTGCCCTGGAAATTGAACCGAGCTTCCAGGCGTGGGAACCAATCTTTTGCATGTTGAGTAATGCTCCGATATGTCCAGGGAGAGACGTGCGAAGGCAGTAATACGCCAACAGCCTTTCTGAGAAGGTCTATTGTTCTTGAATCCTCGATCGTGGTGAATGGAGGAAGGTTTTCCTCCATTCTGATCTCAGGCCGAAAGGAGACAAAGTAGGGCGGCTTCAACGCCCCCTCCTATAATGAGAAAACTTATGGACAGCATTCATTGGGTTAAAGAATGATCCACATGCATGCAATCGTCTTTCCTATATAAATGAAAGAAAGGATAGACTGCTTTCGAGAGCATAACAGCTCGAAACGTATCCTGCCGGGAAGTGGAGGTTCATTGGTCTCAGAGAAATCTCCCCGTTTGATTCGGATAACCGGACTATCTTGAAACCAGGAAGTCCCTGATTCTGGCGACATTGTAATCGATCCGGTCGCCCCCGGAGAGAATCAAGTGTGCACAGGATCGGGAGGGTTGAATGAACAATTCGTGCATCGGCTGCACAGTTGAACTCCATTGCCTGATAACGGACTCTTTCGTGCGCCCGCGTTCCCTGATATCCCTTTCAACTCGCCTCGACAGTCGTATACCCTCTTCCGAATCCAAAAAAACCTTTAAATCAATCACGTCCCACAGCAGCTTATTGAACAATGTGAAGAGACCCTCCACAATAATGAGCCTCGCAGGAAAAACCGTGTGGGTCCCCCTTTTCCTGATATGCCGGACAAAGTCATAGGTGGGCTGATCTATCGCCTTGCCGGAGACAAGTTCACGTACATGCCAGGCCAGTAAATCCAAATCAATAGCTTCAGGGTGGTCATAGTTGAGATCTTCCCGTAAAGCCGCCGGCAGGTAGCTGTTATCTCTGTAATATCGGTCCTCATGCATGACTACTGCACAACCCGGGCATATGCCACCGGCAAGCCCCTCCGCAAGGGTTGTCTTACCAGCCCCGGTCCCACCCGCAATACCAATGACAAGTCTCTCCAACGGATTCCCTCGAATGAGTTCGACACAACGATAGATTGGAAGATCTCGAGGCATAAACTCGTGATCAAAAAAGAAGATAATGCCGCCTTCCTTCGGCGGAGGGATGTGTGTAATTTAGTGTCCATCCGGAAACCCCGGATAAGAACTCCACGCCCCGCGAGGTTTCTGTTCGGAAAGGAGGAATTTTCCGTTCTGGCTAGGAAATCGATGGGTTGCGCGGAGGCGTACTTGGGTACGCCGCACAAGGAAGCCCGAAGATTGACACCGCCAGAGCCTGCCCCGGACTCGATCCGGGGGCGGAAAAGGACCCTTTCCGGATGGAAACTGATTTAAGGGCGTTCAAAAGCCAGCTATTCCGACTTGTCTTCATGGTAAATAAAAAATAATTTGTAATTTCTAATTGGGGTAAAGTCCCTGTGGATCGCCTCTACTTCTCCTTGCAGGGAACACATATTCCCTCGTTGTCGATGCATTGCTCACAGTACGACCGGTGGCACATCCGGCATTCCGGTACGGCCGTCTCCCTGGCAAACTCCGCGCCGCAGGCTGCGCAGGAGAATTGTTCTTTTGATGGAAAATTCGTCGGCATATCAGTGTCCTTCTTATGGTCGTGGTTAGAATTCTTTCTACCTTAAAATGTATAAGCGGATGATCCCTTGTCAATACTGACCGGGCAATCTACGCGGAAAGCCATGGCCGGCCCCTGCAGGATGCAGGCGGTTCCCATGCGGGAAACGACTTTTTTGACGTCCAAGAATCCGGACGGAAACCAGCCGGCATGTTTTTCCAATTCGAGGCGGTGTTTTTTCTTCTCCGCCCCGATCAACTCAAGACGAAAGACCTGAATTTACATCGTTTCATGTCATGTGCCAGGTTTGTACCCCCTTTGCATACCGGATTTCCTATCCTGGCATCCGGCACACCAGTGGCTCAGAGCTGGCTTTCGATCGGCAGGATGCCAATGAGGGACCTCAAGAGGAGCCGCCCGCTGCTTGCAGAGGGTTCGTTGGCCTGACACACTCTTCTGCCCCCCTCGTCAGCAATCCACACGAGGTCCCGGGCACCCTCCGACTGGAGGCTTGGGTCGCAATCCGAGGCCAGGGAGACACGCCAACTGTTCTGTCCCTGAAGATCTACTGCTACGGCTGAAGCAATTTCCCGGGCCAGTTCCGGGCTATGGATCAACAGCCCGACTTCCGTGTTTATGTGGGCCGAGCGCTGATCGAAGTTGAAGGTCCCAATGAAGACGTATGCGCGGTCTACCAGGGCGGCCTTGCCATGGAGACCCATCACGGAGGCAGGTGCTGCTCCCGCCGTGTAGATTGCCCGGGATGCGGCATCAGGTCGCATTTCATAGAGTTCCACGCCACATTGAACCAGGAGCTTCCGGCATTTTGCGTATCCCGCGTGCGTCGTTAACAAATCCGTTGAGCCCAGGGAATTCGTGAGTATGCGAACCGTAATCCCCTTCGATCGCAAATCGGTGAGCTTCTCCTTGAGTATATCGAGATCCGCCGGGACCAGATAGGGCGTGACGATCAGGACTTCCTGCCTTGCGTTTCTGAGAAATTCCTTGAGCATGGATGTAATATGTTGTGAGCCCGGCTTCGTGCTCTTTCCGGGCGAATCGGAGGCCACTTTGGCCTGGGCCCATATGAGCCCGGTGCAGATTCGGCTTACTTTGTCAAAGCTCTCGGAGGAATCGACCGGAGTCTTGTAAGGGTATTCGGGATGAGAGGCAATATAGAGTTTGAGTCTGCCGTAGGCCTCCTCGACATCGTGCGCTGAGGGCCTCGAGGCGTACAGCGCTCGTACGGGTACGGCCCAGTCGCTGTTCCAGAAATCATCGAAAGACCCCGATATTTCCTTGACGACAGGGCCAACGGAAAATAGATCGAAGTCGCGGAAATTGTAGGCTGGATCAGCGCCGAAATAGGAATTGGCTATATTTCGCCCGCCGACGATTGCCACCTGGTTGTCTACAATGAAAAGCTTGTTGTGCATGCGGTGGTTCAGACGCCTGAAGAAAACCATCAATTCAAAGGTGCGCCCCAGTTTCGGCAGGAGATGCTTTCCAAAAGGATTGTAGATCCTCACTTCGATGTTTGGGCAGGCATCGAGGGCGCGGAGGCCGAAGTCATGTCCCCCCGCATAGAAATCATCGATGAGGATGCGCACGCGAACGCCGCGCCTTGCGGCTTCAATCAGGCGTTCCATAAGGATGCTGCCGGTAATGTCGCGTTCCCAGATGAAGTACTGGACATCCAGGCTGCGTTCGGCCAGATCGGCCAGAGAAGCGCGGGCCAGAAAAGCGCTCCTGCCCTCGTTAAGGAGTGAAAAGCCGGATAACCCCGCGTGCTCGGAAGTATAGCTCTCGCAGATTCTTCCGAGTGAAGTTGTCTCGGTACGTTCAAGGGAAACGGACGGTTCACGCTCGACCTGTCTTGGTATCGTAGCGCATCCGGAAAGAAGCAGGCCGATGGAAAGAGCGGCGATCAGACGTGGAAGTAGCCGTCGTACGTTTCTCATCATCAGTGCACTCCTTTTGTAAATGTCAGAGCGTTTGCATCCGAGTACATCTGCAGCATAGGGGCTGTCACAAATTGCTGCTCCCCACATATGGCGGCGTTCTCATCGTGACATAGACTTACTAACTACGCTCAAGAATGGACAAATGCCCACCGTCTTTATTAACCATACCGGCGTCGCGATTGCTTCAAAAAGTGATGCGTTTAACGAGGCAAAAGCCCGCTTCGCGAAAAGCTGCGCACGTTAGAAGCTAACCTGCTCCGCTTTGTTGCCCCTTAATATGCGTAAATCCCGCAGGGCGTAAGGCGTCCCGCTATGCATGTCTAGCAATCGCGGTGGGCGTTCGCGGGACGCCTTCTCACATCCGTTCCCGGCTTCGAGGGTCTACTCACCGAGATGGGAGAGCGCGTAGCGCAACGGAGAGCTGGAAATTTTCATCACCCCGCGGAACGGCTGGTCCATCTCCAAAATTAAAAAAATAGAGCCGGCAACCGACAGCGCACAGATGAACAGGACCACTATGACCGTTGCGTTGCGCGGGGCGAAAATGCCGAAACACCCGAAGATGAACGTGAGCCAGAATACCACGACAACGAGGAACGGCGCCGGGACCGAACTGCCCATGCTGCCAAACACGAACCAGCGGGTTTCCACGATGTCGCTGCTGATCTGTAGCGCCAGGAACTGTAGCCCGCGCTGAGCGTCGTTCTGCGGCGCGAGTTGCAGAATCCTGCCCTCGATTCCCACGTCTGGGGACGCCGCCTTAGACGGATCGCCCTTTGCAGGTTGGGAGCGCTCTTCCGGCCAGATCTGATCGATTCTGTGGGCAAGGGGTGCGCCGAATCAGATCGCGCGTCTCCTTTGTCTCCGGCCCGTAGTTGGCCAGCACGCGGTCGAGCAGCATGATTTTGGCGGCACTGTGCTTAAGCGCTGTATCCTGCGTGTCGTACGAACTCTTGGCCGTGGCGATCACAAGCCCGAGAACGAGGGCGGCAATCGTCGCGATTAACCCCATCCCGAGCTTTATGACATCCTTTGAGTCCTCGCTGAGATGATGTTCGGGCATAACGACTCGGAGCAACATCCCAAGCACCGTGCCGCCGAACACGCACGCAAATACGATCAAGGCGATTTCAGTCGGGCTCACGAGTAGTCTTCTCCTGTTTCGATTGTGGAACAGTCTCAAACCCCGCAAAACCATATAGTTTACCAATCGAACATGCAAGTGATAAGAGTTTGGGAAATATGGGGAATGTGAATCAAGACTAATCTGCCGGACCTGATCCGAGGTGTGGAGTCCTTTTCATGGTGTCCCATGAGGTCCTGAGTTACAGCTTCTGCATATTTTATTTGAAACGCTTGTCGCAATCCTTTAAATTCTTGGAGTGAACAAGCGTATTTTCCGGCCAATCCTCCCGTTCAGGCGGAAAGGGAGGATTTTTATTTCCATTCTCGGGGGATCGCCATGATTGAAAAAGCAAACATACTGATTGAGGCTCTCCCCTATATTCGCCGGCTTTATCAGAAGACGATCGTAATAAAATACGGCGGTCATGCGATGGTGGCCGAAGATCTCAAGGAGAGCTTCGCAAAGGACATCGTCCTGATGAAGTACATCGGGATAAATCCGGTGGTGGTCCATGGGGGTGGGCCGCAGATAGGCGAGATGCTGCGGCGCATTGGTAAGAAATCGGAGTTTTGCGAAGGAATGCGCATAACCGATGCGGACACCATGGACATCGTGGAAATGGTGCTCGCCGGAAAGGTCAACAAAGAGATCGTGGCCCTGATAAACAGGCAGGGGGGGCGCGCGATCGGGCTGAGCGGCAAGGACGGCCAACTCATCGAGGCGAGAAAGCTCAAGATCCTTCGAGACACGGGGGAGGACAGGCCTCCCGAGATAATTGACATAGGACTGGTTGGCGAGGTGGCGCGGATAAACCTGGAGATACTGCAAATCCTTTCGCAAAGCGATATTATCCCGGTCGTTGCGCCGGTCGGAGTGGGTGAGAACGGAGAAACCTACAATATAAACGCCGACCTTGTGGCGGGGGCGATTGCCGGGTCGCTAAAGGCCGACAAGCTTCTGCTCATGACCGATGTGCCCGGAGTGCTCGACAGGCAGGGTGAGCTTATTTCGAGTATGACGGTCAAAGAAGCCGAAGCGGCCATGCGCAACCAGACGCTGCGGGGCGGGATGATCCCGAAGATCCAATGCGCAATCGACGCCCTGGAAGCCGGGGCCGCAAAGGTCCACATAGTTGATGGCCGTCTTCCCCACGCCATCCTGCTGGAGATATTCACCGACGCGGGGATTGGGACCGAGATTCTGAGGAGCAGTGAGCAAACGAAATGAACGCAAATATCGAAGGAATACAGCAGGAGTGCCGCAGGCACATATTCGGCACATACACCAGGTTTCCAGTCGCCTTTGTAAGGGGGGCCGGATGCAGACTATGGGATGACGCCGGAAAAGAATATCTCGATTTCCTCGCCGGCATCGCCGTGTGCAGCCTCGGGCACTGCCATCCGGAAGTAGCCCTGGCAATCAGCGAAGGTGCTGGAAAACTGGTCCATGTCTCCAACCTTTTTTATACATATCCGCAGGTTGAGCTGGCGGCGCAATTGACACGCCTTTCATTTGCGGATAAGGTATTTTTTTCCAACTCCGGCGCTGAAGCCAACGAAGCTGCTATAAAGCTCGCAAGAAAGTTCAGCAGGGACACCTTCGGCCCCGGCAGGTTTCACATCATCTCGATGAATGACTCCTTCCACGGCCGGACCATGGCCACTCTTTCGGCAACCGGTCAAAGCAAGGTCCATCAAGGTTTCGAGCCGCTGGTGGAAGGTTTTGCCTTTGTCGATTTTAACTCCGTTTCTGCTGTTGAAGCGGCCATTACGGACAAGACCTGCGCGGTGATGGTCGAACCGGTCCAGGGAGAAGGCGGACTCAATTTCCCGGCGCCCGGATACTTGAGGGACCTTAAGGCGCTCTGCAAAGACAGGAAGCTGCTCCTCATTTTTGATGAGATACAGTCCGGATTGGGGAGAACGGGATCGCTTTTTGCCTATGAGCAGGAAGATGTAACGCCGGATATAATGACCCTGGCGAAGGCGCTGGCAAACGGGTTGCCAATGGGGGCAATGCTGGCCGCCGATGAAGTGGCCCGGGCTTTTACCCCCGGAAGCCATGCTTCCACCTTCGGCGGAGGCCCCCTGGTCGCCTCGGCGGCCCTGGCGACCCTCAGGATCATTTCCGAACCGGCTTTCCTGGGCAAGGTTCGCGAGACCGGCGCCTATTTCATCTCCAGGCTCCAGGCATTAAGAGAGCGCTATCCGTTCATTAAAGGCGTTCGTGGGCGAGGTCTCATGGTGGGCCTGGAGCTGGCTGTCCCGGGTGCGAAATTCGTTGATAAGTGTCTGGAGAGGGGCGCAATAATAAATTGCACGCACGATACCGTTTTGAGGTTCGTTCCGCCGCTTATCGCCGGCCGTTCCGAAGTCGACGAGATGATCGGCATCCTGGAGGGAGTATTTAAAGAGGAAGCCCAATGAAGCGCGACCTGCTCTCGATCCGGGACCTTTCCCCGGAAGAAATTCTCGGCCTGATCGCCAAAGCCGCAAAGATGAAGGCGGAGCTCGCAGCGGGGACCCTGCCCAAGTCGCTTGCCGGAAAAATCGTGGGCCTCATTTTTGTGAAACCCTCGACCAGAACGCGGGTTTCCTTCGAGGCCGCCATCTACCGGCTGGGAGGGCAGACGATGTTCATGACCGCCCAGGATACCCAGATTTCACGGCAGGAACCCCTGTCGGACATGGCGCGTGTTCTGGAGCGATATATCGACGCCATTGTCATAAGGACTTTTGCTCACAGCGACGTGGAGGAACTGGCCAGGTATGCCTCCATTCCGGTGATAAACGCTTTGACGGACCACTCGCATCCCTGCCAGGTGCTGGCCGATCTGCTGACCATCCGGGAAAAGCGCGGCTCTCTTGAAAATCTCACGGTCGCATGGATCGGAGACGGAAACAATGTCGCAAATTCGTGGATAAATGCGGCCGGACGCCTTGGATTTTCGCTCAATCTCGCCTGCCCGCCCGGATACGAACCGAAAGAAGAGCTGCTCGACTGGGCGGCGCGTGAAGCAAGAGGAAAGATCAAACTGATTTCCGATGCGAAGCAAGCTGTATCGGACGCCGATGTGCTCTATACTGACGTCTGGGCGAGCATGGGACAGGAACTTGAGGCGCAGAAGAGAAAGAAAGCGTTTCAGGATTACCAGATAAATTCAGATCTTCTGGCATGTGCGCCCCCGAATGCGATAGTGCTCCACTGCCTGCCCGCTCACCGCGGAGAGGAGATCACCGGGGAGGTGCTCGAGGGTCGGCGGGCGCCGGTTTTCGATCAGGCTGAGAACCGGCTTCACCTGCAAATGGCCCTCCTTGACTGGATGATCGGAAGCCAAAGGCTGGAATAAGAAGGCCGAAACCTTTGACAGGATTGACAGGATTGACAGGATTTAAAATAAAACCTTTGACAGGATTGACAGGATTGACAGGATTGACAGGATTGACAGGATTGACAGGATTTAAAATAAAACCTTTGACAGGATT
>JBEKXG010000056.1:0-15359 GCA_049512295.1 Syntrophobacteraceae bacterium | reverse complement strand
AAGTCCCATGATTCCAGCTTTCCATACACCGGCGGATCCGTTTTGTCCAGCGATTCGACACAATCAAACAATTATTTTGTCAAATTTGACCTCCTGGAATGTGAAAAACTGGTAATGCTCCCCTTAAATGGCTGCTGCATCTTGCCAACAAGTTGATTTTGCGATGTTTCAAAATATGATTCGCTTAGAGTAAGATCATCTGAAAAGTGGTGTGCGCCAGGTGACAATCGCTGCTTAAACCCGTGAGAAGCCTTTTTCGGAGGGTTTTGCGGGCTGGCCGTGGTTTCCATATGCGGTAAGGGAGGGAAATGGGAGATCGCCATTTCTCAGGTTATAAAAATGGCGAGAAATTTTCCGATTGCAGGCAGTTCGTCGTGAGTTTAGATCGAAAACCGGCCGTTCGCGACGACAGATGAATCGACGCGAACACAGCCATCACGTTTATGACCTACCCCGCGCAGTTCATGCCGGTTGGGCCATGAACCCATGCCCCTGCATTAAAGAAGAAGCAGCCATGCAAGGTGGGGGAGCGAAGCGCGGCAGCCTTATCGCGCCCACCGACAACCTCGGCAGATCAATTGGCGGGCGAGTGTGGCGCGGCGGCAAGGCTATGCCCGCCTTTGACCATCAGACATTACACAGCTCCAAGGCGCTGCCGGGTCCCGGCTCTGGTTCCGGCCCTGGATTCCGGCTCTGGATCCCGGCCCAAAGGCGCTGCCGGGATGACGTAATGCCGGAATGACGGGTTCAAAATCCTCTGCGACCTCTGCGCCTCTGCGCTGGATCTTTTCGTAACCCGCTCATTCGGAGAGTTCCACCTTCAGCACTACGGGTGAGCTTTTGCCGTAAACGTCAGGCTCATACATTTCCTCGGCACGGGCGGGCAATGCCGTGAATTCGCCCGGCGCTATGGCCTGAGCCGTGTACGAGAGGTAATAATGTCCAGCGCCGAGCCGCTCGGAATAGAAGCGGGCGGAGTCATGCCGCAATTCCTTATGGTAGAAACTCCAGCGGGACAGCCCAAAGCTCCTCCAGTCCGTGTAGCGGCTGCGCAGTGACTCCGGCGCAAATGGAGATTCGCCTTTTTGCGCGTCAACTTCCGAGGAGGTCGCAAGCTCCCTGTTTACCGGCTCCAGGCCCCCGGGCACGGGGTCTTCCACCGCAACGAAATAGCGCTCCGTGGGCAGGGAAACGAACAGGTCCACCCTCACCAGTTCACCGGTCCTGACCTGGAGGGGATTTTGCGCGAGGACCCATTTGCCGTCGTGCTCAACACTGTATTCCCTGTGGATTTCAATCCCGGCATTGATCGAATCGCCACTCATCCGGACCGGCTCATATGAAAGCACCGTGTCATAGTAGAGCCTGCCCTCACCTTCCTTGCGCACCGTCACAGCCGCCTTCCGCCCGCGATCCGACTCCTGTGTCCGGTATTCGAATGTCACGGGCTTGTCCGAAGGGCTCTCAAAGCTTCCCTGGCCGATGGGCTGCCGATCGAGCAACGCTTGAAAACTCAACTGCGGTTTTTGGGTTTCGAATGCTTTGCTGTAGCGAACGGCCGCCATTGCCGCAAAGAGGTTCTCCTGGGTTGAGGCCCAGTGATCCAGGCCTCTTCTGCTGGAGGCGATCGTTGCCATAAGCCTGAGGGGAATATCGCCGAGATCGTCTTCAAATCCCCCCTGCCCCCCTTTAACAAAGGGGGGTAATTTCGCCCGGTGAGACAGAAACGCCATCAGGATAGCGGCATTGTCCCTGATCGGCGAGGACAGGATGGAGAGCAGCGCCGAATCCGATTGCTCGGTAAACCTGATTGTCCCGCTGCTCTGAAATTTTGCCGTTATCCGCCAAGGCTGACAGGGCAAGCGCCCTTACGTTGGAAAGAACGCTGCGGGAAGCGGCATCTTCCGATTCGTCGCGCTTCAAAAGGTTGAGAAGATACTGTGTCAGTTTTTCCTCGACCGGCGCCGGAGGCTCGCGGCCGGTCTCCCTCAGCCAGTTGAAAGCCTTTGCCGTAAAAGCGCTGAGGAAGGGGCTTACATAGTCATCACGGGGCTGGTAGAAGGCCATTCCGCCGTTGGGGGCCTGAAACTCCGAGGCGGTTGCGAGTATCGCGTCCGCCTCCCCCGGGGCGTTTTGCCATGAGAACGCATTCGAAAAATAGGACGCAAGGTTCGCGGCCGCGCCTGCCATGACCGCTCTGCTGATCTTCTGCTCCCAGCACTCATAGGAATAAACTTTCATAAAATCGAAGGGTCCCTCAAGCCCTGCCAGAATGGAGGGCGACAGCCCTACGCTCAGCAGGCTCGAATCGGGGCGCATGTTCTCGGGGAATTCGATTCCCGGGGAAGCCTCTCCTGTCAGGATGGTCCCATAGGCGGCCGCCACGCTGCGGTTAAACCTCGGAAGAACTTTCAGGGTGTGCCTCAAGCCGTCCCGGTCGCGATCATCGCCGGCCTGCACGGTAAAAACTATTTCACCTTTGCCGGAGGCTTCTACAGGGAGACGGACCGTATAGCGCTTATACGGCTCAGCCGCTATTGTCTGCACGGTCGCGGCGGCCGCGTTTTGCCCCTGGCCGTATTTGCCGGGGGCAACCTGGCCATCGGCCGTGATTTTCACTTCGATATTCCGGCTCTCCGCCGTCCGGTTCATCACCGAAAAACCGGCTGTAAAACTGTCTCCCTCCAGCACCTGGTTGGGGAGCACGGGCCTGATTTCCGTAAGCTGATTCACTTTGAAGGTGGACTCTCCCAATCCCATGCGATCATCCGGAGATACGGCCATTGCCAGCACGCGCCATCCCGTCAGATTATCCGGCAACTGAAACTCAACGCTTGCCTTCCCTTCCGCACTGACACGAATGGAAGGGTTCCAGTAGCTCACGAACTTGAAGACCGAGCGCATGCCGAGATCAAACCCGGCGGCGGCGGCGGGGAACCCTCCCTTTTTCTCCAGCTTCTCCCTTCCCACCAACTGCATTATCAGGTTGTAATTAACGAGGTCCAGGTCCTCCAGCTTGTAAAACCCTCCGTAGGGATCGAAAGCGCCTCTTTTCTGCCGCAGAAGGTCGAAGACCGACTCATCGAGCACTGCGACCGCAAGTTCTATGGGCGGGCCTGGTTCGCCGGGCGAGAGGTTTTTCGGACGGGCTTCGAACTCGAGTCTCACCGTCTCGCGCGGTTTATAGACTTCCTTGTCGGCCCTGCATTGAACTTCAACCTCCTTAAACTGGTCCTTCACCTCCAGCTTCGCGTAGCCTATGCGAAAGGCCGGTTTGCCCAAGTCTTCGCCTCCCGGGCCAAGAGGCTTTTCAACTCTTGGGGACATCACCATCACAGAGATGTAGAATCCGGGCAGGTAATCCGGCAGAACCGGGATCTCGATCAACTCGGCGCTGTGCTCCAGGGTTTTCACCCAACGCTCCAGCACGCCGTAACGCTCCACGGTAACCAGGGCCTTTGCGCCCGGAAACGGGTTTTGCACGAAAACCCGCGCCGTATCGCCCACACGGTATTCTTCCTTATCGGGATAGATATTCAGCAGGTTTCCTTCCTCTGTCTTCCAGAGGACGTGACTTTTCCCCGAAACCCAGCGCCGCATTACAGTTTTGTGGACGCGGTCCTTTGAGTCTGAAACACTGGCCACTATTCTTAAAGTTCCGGACTGGTCCGGAATAAATTCGAAGCTCTGCGGTTCGGCGCCTGATGACAGGGTCCGGGTTTCAACCGGCGTCCACTCCTCCTCGTACCGCGTCGGGTAGGCGTCTCCCGCCCCCTTGACGCGAGCGGCTTTGGTCCGGAGCTTTTCAACGTCTATCCGGACCTGTGCGCCGGCAACGGCGTTCCCCGCCTGATCCGTTACAATGAAGGCGGTCCTGGCGGGCTTCCCTTCCTGGAGAACCCAGTCCTGCTGATTCAGTCCGACGAAACGGTCACGCCCGAAACAGACTGCTGTCGCGCGGCTTGCGACGGATTTGCCCCGCTCATCTTTTACCGAACTCTCGACAGTAAGCCGCCCATAGTAGACCGGCAGTTCGGCAAGGGTAAACCGTGTCTCGAAATTGCCGTTATTGTCCAGTTTGCCTTTTGTCTGGAAAACGGTTTGAACCTCGGGCCTGGTTTCTCCGAACTCTTCTTTATCGGCTTTTTCGACGACGTCGAACTGAAAATCGCGCGCGAAGGGGTTCTCGGGCCGAAAAGCCTCGGCCTCCACCGAGGCCGTCACTCCCAGGTCTGCGCCTCCGTAAGGCCCCCCGGCATGGAGCTTGGCCTGAGTCGAGACAGCAACGGACTCACCCGTGCCGAAAATCTTCCCGTTGAGTTCGGTGGAGACCCGGAAAGGAGAAGGGGTGAAGTCGCTTACAAGCACCTGAAGCGGTTCCAGGTTCAGCTTGGCGAAACTGGATTCAAGCTGAAAATTGTAGTATCCGACCGCACCGTTTTTGGGAATCCGGAACTCGCCGTCCATGGCGCCGAATTCTGAAAGTTTAATGTCATCGCGCTGGAAGATAACCCTGGAGGCTGGGTCCAGGACCTTCAGGTTGTAGGAGGCCGCAGGCGGGTGGATAAAGCGCCGGTTTTCCTGGTCTCTTACGTAGATTTTGTACTGAACCATGTCGCCCACCTTATAGACACCCTGAGCGGTGGCCCCCCAGGCGCGAATATGCCCGTGCCTCGAGCGCATCCAGGACGGGATGTACTGATAGTTGGCTCCCTCGGAGTCGACCCGGAAGTGATACATGAGCGGGACCAGCGCCATATCGTTGCCTTTGCGGCACATCACGAGGAAACTTTGAGCACTGTCCTGGTTGTAGCCTTCCGCGAGTTTTAGCTCGGGATCGATTTCCGAGGCGCCCGCGAGTTCGGCCATGCCGTTCGAATCGGTCAGCGCCGTGGAAAGAGCTTCCGGATGAGTTCCCAAATCTTTGTACGAATCTTTCCTGACCTCCACGCCGACTCCGGGGACCGGTTCGCCCGTCTGAAGGTCGGTAATCCAGACCAGTGTGTTGAAGTGTCCCATCTTTACATGGACATGAAAGGGAGTTACCTGCGCAAAAAGCCAGTTTGGCTCCTGCTCCTGTTCCTTCCGATGAATCGGGGGGCGGGGCGAAACGGTCCCCGTCAGGACCCCGGACTCAGCGGGGATCAGCTTTCGGATTCCCAGCGGTATCGCAGAGGTGACGTCACGGACCCCGGGGCCCGGAAGGGCCGCCGATTTTGCGTGAGATTTTCCCGCGGCTGTAAACGTCTGGTATCGGAGATCGATCCCCTCGATATTGCTTGCAAAGACCGGCAATTCGGTGTCGAGTCCCTTCTCCAGGACCGACATATTCTTGTACAGGCGCAATTGAGGCGGCAAATGGTCCATTTCCAAACGCATGTCAATAGCTCTGGCGAGCGGCCTTCCGAATTCGTCTTTGAGGCTCCCGGCTTTGGCTCGGATCCGGTATTTACTGAAAGGTTTGAGGGATTCGTATTCCAGTTCATAGGCGAAATAACCCCCTTTTTCGGGCAATTGCCTGACCCTGGATGAACCTTCATACTCAGGCCGGATGTTGTCGCCCGGAGCGCCCTTTGCCTCCATGGCGACAGAAACTTTCTCTTTAAGCTCCGATTGCGCTACCGGAGAGGTGAAAAGCAACGAGACAGAGCTTTCAGGATTGCATCGGGTCTGAGGCGAAGCACCAGCCTGCGGGCGAATTAAGGACTTATTGCCGCTCAGGTCCAGGCACTGAACGCCCTCGAACCGGAACTGGCCAAGTGTGCGGAAGCTGAAGACCGCCCGGCTTTCGACGCCGGGTTCGGTCCCACGGACAGATAGAATTCCGGGTTCGACGACGAGCTGTACGGCTTTGTCCGGAGGAAGGTCGCCGACCGGGCTCAACAGCCAGTTAAGTCCCGGTTTCTCATACCTGTCATACTGTTTGTCCTCCAGAACTTTCGCCCCGACTCTCAAGCCTGCATCCCCACTGAAGAATGCGTGCGCTTCCATAGAGTCTTGCCGGACAACCTGATCGAAACGCACCCTGATTTGCGGCTTTACAGGCGAGAGCCAACTGTCGAATACCGCGAAGCTGATTTTGGGCCGCTGCGTTATAAAAAAGTGAGTGAGCGGTTCGGCGAGGACTGCGCCGTCCTCCGATTTTATCTCGGGCCTGACCGTTATGTTGTAGCGGGTCGATGGCGCCATCGCGTGCTGTTCGTCCAGTTGGCACGCCAGATTGTAAGAATTAAGCCATCGCCACTGGCACGAAAGGACCGGTTCAATGGAAATCGGTATTTCCGAAGCGCTCCGTTCCATTCTGCCAAGGGGCACGACCGGGCGGTTGAATTCGAAGACGATCTGCCTTCCCGGTGGTATGTCGGCGCCCGAAGGCGTAATGCGGGTTACCTTCAGTGCTTCCCCGGGGCTGCTTTCGGCGGCGGACAGCGAGTCGGTCATAAAGAAGCTCGGAATTACGAAAAACCCGACCAGAACTACGCATGCTGAAATTATCACGCCAAGCTTAAACCTTCCTCCAATCGACTCTCGCTGAGACATCGGCCCCTCCATCGTTCTTAAGTGAATTCCGACCCGAAAACCGACACAGTATACAACGGCTTTGCCCACATTCGCGATTAAGAACTCCACACCTCGCGGAGTGTGGAGTTGTTTGCAATGATAATCTTCTCCAAACGGTAACCGCCCTGAGCTGATTTCCGTTTTGTTGTGTGGTATAGATTCCGAATTAGATATAAGGTCTGGCGAAGATTCGGGATCAAGTCCAATTCACTCAGCTATATTCAAAGTTTTTAAGCGGAGGTAAAGTGGATAAGCGGCCATCTTTGGGCTTTTGGTCCATCCCCCGGAAATTGCTCCTGTTATTGCTGATTATATTCCTGCCCGCATCCGGGATCATTGTCGCTTCAAGCCTTGTACAGCGTGGAAGAGCAATCAAAGAAGCGGAAAACAGGGCCATGCTCCTGGTCCAGAGCCTGGCGGCCCAGCAGGAGCAAGTTGTTGCCGGAACCAAACAGATGCTAAGCACCCTGGCCCAGTTACCTGAAATGAAAAACCTGAACGCTGCGGCCTGCAATGAACTATTCAGCGAATTAAAGAAGGCACATCCATCCTACTCCTTCGTAGGGGCGACAACGCCCGGGGGAGACGTCTTTGCCTCCTATCCGCCTTTTGAACCCGGGACCAATCTTTCCGATCGCAAGCACGTCAGTGATGCAATAAGGACGCTCGATTTCTCTGTCGGTGAATATATCGTGGGCCGAGTCAGCAAAGTGCCATCGATCAATTTCGCTTATCCCGTCCTGGACGCGGATAGAAAACTTCTCGCAATCCTGATCGCAGGTCTGAGGCTGGACGAGTACGGTCATGTTCTGACAAAGGCCAATCTGCCCAAAGACTCCACAATTACTATCACGGATCATAACGGGACACGTTTGTTTCGTTTTCCGGAAAATGACGCAATCGGTCCGGGCAGGCCTTTCCCCGAAGATGCATTTCGGCTGATGTCGGGCGCCACTGACCCGGGAACATTTGAAAGAAGCGGAGATGACGGCGTTTTCCGAATTTATGCTTTTAAGCAACTGCGGCTCGGGGAAGATCTTCCTCCATACCTTTATCTGAGCGTGGGCAACGCCAAGGGCAAAATTGTCCAAACCGCCAACCGGGAGATGCTGGGTTATTTAATTGTTCTCGGAATTTTGGGCCTTCTTGCGATGTCCGTTGTGTGGATCTCCGCCCATCACCTTTTCATTCAGCCGATCAATCAACTTGTCGAGACAACACGGATGTTCGGCAAAGGAGAAATGGGGACACGAACGGGTTTGCCGCACTCGGCCAATGAAGTCGGCCTGTTGGCGAAATCTTTTGACGATATGGCGTCACTTCTCGAGATGCGGGATATTGATCGCAAGAAGGCCGACGAAGCGTTGCGAACAAGTGAAGAAATGTTTCGTCTGCTGGTTGAAAACGCCCCTGACGCCATTTTCGTTCGGACTCAAGGTGTTTTCTCCTATGTCAATCCAGCGGCCGTGAAACTATTTGGCGCCGGCTCCCCGGATCAACTTACAGGCAGGTCCTACCTGGAAAGGGTTCATCCGGGCAGCCGTGAGGAGGTCAACAAACGAATCCAGGTGCTCGATCTGGAGAAAAAATCGGCGCCAAATGCCGAGCAGAAATTCATCCGAATCGACGGGTCGATTGTTGACGTTGAAACCTCGGCGGTACCGATTAATTATGGTGGTCATGACGGAGCATTGGTTTTTGTCCGAAACATCAGCAAACGCAAACTGGCCGAAAAGGAGCGCGAGCATCTCAACCGGTTGAACCGGTTGATTCTAGATTCTGTCAACGAAGGAATCATCGGGGTTGACGCCCAGGGGAGAGGCATTTTTGCAAATCCCTCATCCACAGCGTTGTTGGGATACGAATTAGAAGAAATGCTCGGAAAAGATGTGCACGATCTCATCCACCGCCTCAAACCGGACGGGTCTATTTTCCACCGCAGCGAATGTCCCATGTACCATACGCTAAAGACCGGAAACCCGTGCCGTGTGAAAGAGGACACCTTTTGCAGGAAAAACGGGGAATTATTTCCTGTTGTCTACTCATGTACCCCAATCATGGAGGCGGACGCGATCATAGGAGTAGTCGTAACTTTTCAGGATATAACCCAGCGCAAAAAAGACAGAGAAATCAAGTCAATGCTCGAGGCCAAACTTACGCAGGCACAAAAGCTCGAGGCTATCGGGACGCTGTCAGGGGGCATTGCGCATGATTTCAATAACATCCTGTCTCCTATAATAGGTTTCACGGAAATGACTCTGCAAGACATTCCACAGTCAAGTCCGGTGCGCAACAGCCTGGAGCAGGTGTTCAAAGCCGGGTTGCGTGCAAAGGACCTGGTGAAGCAGATTCTGACATTCAGTCGGCCTGCCCGGGAAAGTGAGCGGATTCCGCTCGAGATCAGCTCGATTGTCAAAGAGGTTATGAAGCTGTTGAGAGCTTCTCTTCCGGCAACAATAGAAATCAAGCAACATTTGGAAACAGGCCGCGCACTGGCCGACTCCACTCAAATTCACCAGGTCTTGATGAACCTTTGCGTGAATGCCGCCCACGCAATGGATGATAATGGCTTACTGGAGGTAAACCTCATTCGAGTCCAACTGGGAGAAGGCGACCTGAAGTCCCTGTCGCTTATTGGCCTCAAGCCCGGCCCCTTCCTGAGACTAAGTGTTTCCGATTCAGGATGTGGAATGGATGCAGCGACCATGCAGCGAATCTTCGAGCCTTATTTCACTACAAAGGACCCGGGAAAAGGAACCGGCCTCGGACTGGCGGTTGTGCACGGGATAGTAAAGAGGCACGAAGGGGCTGTTTCAGTCCAAAGCACTGTCGGCAGGGGCACCACATTGAGCATTTACATTCCCGAAATAAAACCGGGAGATGAGAATCCTACAACGCCCATTGAAGGCCTTGCCAGGGGTAAAGGAAAAATATTGTTCATAGACGATGAACAGGTATTGGTGGAGCTGGGGACCCTGATTTTAGAGCGGCTGGGATATCAGGTCACTCCTGCAACAGACAGTCTACAGGCCCTGGAATTGTTTCGCGCCAATGCCGACCGGTTCGATCTGATCATTACTGATTACACCATGCCCAAGCTCACCGGGACCGATCTGGCCAAAGAAATTCACCGGATTCGACCCGGCATTCCAGTAATCCTGTGTACGGGGTTCTCTGAAAAAGTTACCCCGCGCACTGCCGCTGAGTTCGGTGTGGAACATATCATGAAGCCCTTTGTTACAAAAGATATAGCCAGACTGGTGAGAAAGCTCCTTGATGCGGCCGGTTAGTTTCCGTCCGGAAAGGGTTCTTTTCCGGATCGGAAGCCGCCAGTGTCTTATCAGGGGTTTCCGGATGGACACCAGTCAGTTTCCGAAGGGTAGGAGCACAATGAACATATCCGTTATTCTTGCTCATCCTGACGACGGCAGTTTCAATCATGCCATTGCGCACGCAGCGGTCGAGCAACTGGGGAGCAGTGGGCACCAGGTCTTTTTCCATGATTTATACAAGGAGAACTTCGACCCGGTGCTAATGAGCGAGGAAATCCCTGAAGACGCTCCTGTCCCCGGGATCATTCTTAGGCATTGCAGGCAAATCGCCGAAGCCCAGGGTATAGTTGTAGTTCATCCGAACTGGTGGGGCCAGCCTCCTGCTATTTTGAAAGGCTGGGTCGACAGAGTAATGCGTGCCGGAGTTGCGTATGAGTTTCAGGAAGGGGATTGCGGTGAGGGGATACCGAACGGATTGCTAAGAGCCGGAACGGCGGCCGTATTCAACACGTCCAATACCGCAACCGAGAGGGAGATAAATATCTTTGGGGATCCACTCGAAACAATCTGGCGGAACTGCATCTTCGGCCTTTGCGGAGTCAAGGGCTTTTACCGCAGAACCTTCAATGTTATCGTCACAAGCACGGCAGATCAACGTAAGCAATGGCTCGATGAGGTAAGGGGAACTATTGGCAGGCTCTTTCCGAAGAGCGGCAATGCGGGGTCCATATAACAATCGGCTTCACCCGGATGCGCGAGTGGTCTGGATCCCCCTTTCTTTGTGCCTCCCGGGCCTCGAAAGCCCCCTTCCGTGTGCAGGCGGGAACGCAATTTTACTTGACCTGCGGGTTCAGCATTATGTAGAATAAGCTATTACGGCTCACTTGCGGGTGTAGCTCAGTTGGTAGAGCACAAGCTTCCCAAGCTTGGGGTCGCGGGTTCGAATCCCGTCGCCCGCTCCAGCTCGAGAAATTCCCTTCTTGTTGAAGAAGGGTTTCCCTTTTTGAGGGGGCTTGGCAGTCCAGGCCTGCTTCGATCAGTGGATGACAACTATTCTGGATTCTGAGTTAAAGTTAGTTCCTAACTGGAATTTGAAAATTGTCGGTCTGCTAGAAGAAGTGGGTTGAATGACCCGCTTTTTTTTTGTAACCGGGCAGGACGCAAGAGGCGTAGATTGGCTCTGCAGCTTAGAAAAGAACACGACGAACTGATCGGAGAAATATGGAATCTTCTTAAGCCGGTGGTTGGCGCGCAGGGCATGGAGATACTGGAGATCGAATATCGTCGCGAATCCGCCGGATGGGTGCTGCGCATCTTTCTTGACAGCGAGCGGGGAATAACGGTTGAGGACTGCGCTGAAGTAAGCCGCATTACGGGCGATTTACTCGATGTTGCCGACCTGATCCAGACCCCGTACAACCTGGAGGTTTCATCGCCGGGTATCGACCGGCCGTTGCGAAGGCTCGAGCACTTTCGAAAGTATATAGGCGATATAATTGAAGTCCGCACGATATCTCCGCTGGAGAACCGGCGCAACTTCAGAGGTGAACTGAAGGAGGCCTCTTTCGAGGGTGTAATCATCGAGTGCGAGGCAGGGAGCTATTCGATACCGATGTCGCTTATCGAGCGAGCTCGGCTTTTATATTTCGAATCCATGGAACGGAAATCGCTTTGACCGACGGTACGAAAAAAGGATTATCTTGAATATGGAGGTACTTTCCACTTATGGCCAGTGAACTCAAGCGGTTGATCGAGCAGGTCAGCAGGGAAAAGGGCATTGACCGCCTGACCCTGATCCACACTCTTGAAGAGGCCATCAAATCGGCCATCAGGAAGAAATACGGCTCCAAGCTTGATCTGGACGTCACATTTAATGAGGAATATGGGGAGATCGAGGCCTTCCAGTTTAAGGAGGTCGTTGAAGAGGTGATCGATCCGGACAAGCAGGTGCTTCTGTCGGAGGCGTTGAAGCTGGACAGCGAGAGCGAGATCGGGGACGAACTCGGCATCAGGATGGACACGGAGACCCTGGGCCGGATTGCGGCTCAATCCGCCAAGCAGGTCATCATCCAGAAGATGAAGGATGCCGAGCGCGAAGTCGTCTATGACGAGTTCAAGAGCCGCAAGGGTGAGATAGTAAACGGCATTATCCAGAGAGTGGACAAAGGCGCCATTTTGGTGAATATCGGGCAGGCCGAGGCCATCCTGCCTCAAAAAGAGCAGATTCCAAGAGAGGTGTTCAGGCAGGGAGACCGCATAAGGTCATATGTTCTGGACGTAAAAAAGATCAGCAAGGGCCCTCAGATCGTTTTGAGCCGGACTCATCCGCACTTTTTAATTCAGCTCTTCCACTCGGAAGTACCCGAGATCAGCGAGGGGATTGTGAGCATCATCAGTGCGGCGCGCGAGCCCGGGTCCAGGGCAAAAATCGCGGTAATCTCGAAAGATTCAGACGTCGATCCGGTGGGCGCCTGCGTGGGGATGAAGGGGACAAGGGTTCAGAACGTTGTCCAGGAACTGCGGGGTGAAAAAATAGATATCATTCCCTGGAACATGGACCCTGCCAAATTCGTTGTCAATGGGCTTGCACCGGCCATCATCTCCAAGGTCATAATCGACCAGGCCAACCGGAGCATGGAAGTTATCGTGCCCGACGATCAGCTTTCGCTTGCCATAGGCAAAAGAGGGCAGAACGTGCGCCTTGCCTCCAAGCTTACCAATTGGCGAATCGACGTAAAGAGCGAGAGCAGGTACGAGCGGCAAAAGCAGGCGGGCTATCAGTCGCTTCTGCGCATTCCCGGCCTTGCCTCTGAGATTGCCGATAAGTTGTATGAATCAGGGATCGGATCTCTTGAAGAATTTCTCGAAACTTCGCCGGTCGAACTGGAGGACACGACGCGTCTATCCGCTTCGACCCTTGAAATGATGAGGACCGAAGCCCAGAAGCTGCTCCAGAAAGACGAGAAAGGGGGAGCCGAAGAGGGTCCCGCAGAAGAAATCGAAAGCCAGCAGGAGCTACCGGCAGATTCCGACCAGGTCCGGGAAGGATAGACCATACCGGCAAAACGCGGCCATATACCTGTGCGCACCTGCCTGGGGTGCATGCGGAAAAAGCCTAAAGGGGAACTGATCCGCCTTGTCCTGGAACCGGGGAGCGGGCGTGTTTTGGTTGACATCCGGGGGCGGATGCAAGGACGCGGCGGGTATGCCTGCCGGGAATGTCTGCCCGGTTTGCGCCTCAACAGGCGAATCCAGCGGGCTTTCCGCAACGGGGCCAAGCAACTTTGTCTGGCGGAAGACTTACCATTGAAGAAATAAATCCAGTTCCGTACCGATCCATATCGGCCTGGAAGGTGAAATGAATACTGAAGAAAGTGTTTCAAAGGGGGAAGTTTTCATGACGAGATTAAGGGTGCATGAACTCGCAAAAGAGTTGAACATTGACAACAAAGACCTGATTGACCGAATCGAGAAATTGGGCTTTCTGGTCAAAAATCACATGAGCGCGCTGACCGACAGCGCCGTGCTCAAGATAAGGCAGCAGTTTGCGGAAGTGAGACCTGCGGCCGAAAAAGTGGAAGAGAAGCGCATCGGGCGGGAAGTAATCCGCAGACGCAAAAGAGTTGAGCTGAAGCTGGAGCCTGAAGCACCCCGGGCGCCAGCCGCTGAAGAACAGCCGGCTAAAGCTGTTATGGAAGTGCTGGAAGAACTGCCGGTCGAAGTCCCATTTGAGATCGAGCCCGTTTCGGAAGCCCCCGCCGAAACCGTTTTGATCGAAACTGCCCCGACGGAGTTCGAGGAGGTTGCCGAGACGGTGAAACCGGTTCCGCCCCCCGAACGTAAACGCGAGGCCGCGAGGATAATCAAACCTGCGCCGGTAAGGGAGGAACCCAAAGCCCCCGAGCCTGTGCCGAGGGAAGAGTTAAAGCCTGCGGCAGCAGTTGAGCCGGCTCGACCGGAGGCTAAACCAGTCGTTCCGCCGCCGATTGAGCCCGTTGCCGTTGAACCCAAGGCTCCGCCTCCCAAAACGGCCGCCCCGGTAAAAGCTGCCGACATTTCTGAAGATGAGGAAGAAGAAGGCAGGGGCAGGAAAAGAGGCAAGAAGAGACGGCGAAAAAAAGCGAAGAAAGAGGAACCGGCGAGGATCATCAAGCTCCCGGAAATCATGGCGGAAGAAACCGAGGAGGAACCGGACCTCACCGAACTGGCCGCTCGCTTCATGGCCAGGGGTACCGAAATTGCCGAGCCGGCTCCAAGGGACCAGAAGCGCCGCAAACCCGAAGAGGTGGAAAAGGCCAAAACGGGCCGCCGCAAGGAAGTCTTCCAGAAAGAAGACCTCTATACAAAGAAAGAGCTTGCCGCCCAGGACGACCGGGGCCGTGCCAGGGCGGGCAGGCAGGCGTTTAAAGAGGCGCCTAAACCTGAGCCTGTTACCCAAAAGGTCGGCAAGAAGCGCATTAAGATAGATGAGGCCATCACAGTGGCAAATCTTGCCAAGCAGATGGGCATGAAAGCGAGCGAGGTTATAAAAAAACTGCTGCTTCTGGGGCTTCAGGCCAACATAAACCAAGCCCTCGACTTCGATACGGCGGCGCTGGTGGCGTCCGATTTCGAATATGAGGTTGAAAAGACCGCTTTCGAAGAAGATGAAGTGCTGCAGATCAAAGAGGACCGCGTTGAAGAACTGGTTCCAAGGCCGCCGGTTGTCACGGTCATGGGCCATGTCGACCACGGCAAGACCTCCCTGCTCGATGCCATTAGAGATACCAAGGTAATCGAAGGGGAGGCGGGAGGCATTACCCAGCACATAGGGGCCTACCACGTGAAGCTGGATAAGGGCGACATCGTCTTTCTCGATACTCCCGGCCACGAAGCTTTTACATCCATGCGGGCAAGGGGCGCCAAAGTTACCGACATCGTCATCCTGGTGGTGGCAGCCGATGACGGCGTTATGCAGCAGACAGTGGAGGCAATAAATCACGCCAAGGCGGCCGAGGTCCCTATAATTGTGGCCATAAACAAAATCGACAAGCCCAACGCGAACATCGAAAGAGTCAAGCGCGAACTCGCCGAGCATGGACTCATTGCGGAACAATGGGGCGGAAGCACCACAATGGTCGAGATATCGGCCAAAAAACGGACCGGCATCGAGGAACTGCTCGAGATGGTGATCCTCCAGGCCGAACTGCTTGAACTCAAGGCCAACCCGAACAAAATGGCCCGGGGCCGGGTCATCGAGGCCAAGCTGGACAAGGGCCGGGGGCCGGTTGCCACAGTCCTGATTCAGGAAGGGGCGCTCAGGGCCGGTGACGTTTATGTCTGCGGAATTTATTCGGGACGAGTCCGCAATATGTTCGATGGACGCGGGCAGAGAATAGATGCGGCCCAGCCTTCCATTCCGGTCGAAGTTGTCGGTTTTCCCGGGGTGCCCAACGCGGGTGACGATTTTATCGTTCTGGCCGATGAAAAGCAGGCCAGGGCCGTCGCCGAGCACAGGCTTCTCAAGCTCAGGGAAAAGGAGCTTTC